>JBDLID010000001.1:0-84809 GCA_039715055.1 Thermodesulfobacteriota bacterium
CTGGAAATCGAAAAGGCTCTGGATAATCCGATTAAACAGGCACCCTTGGAAGACTGGGTCAAAGCAAATGATACCATTCTACTTGTCAGTGATGACAATACACGGCTGACCCCGGCTGACCGCATTATTCCAGCTCTGCTCAACCGCTTGAACCAGGCTGGAGTACCTGATAGTAACATCTCCTGCATCATGGCCCTGGGCACTCACAGGTACATGACTCAAGATGAAATGATTTCAAAAGTCGGTGACGGGGTTTATAATCGCATTAAGGTCATCAATCACAACTGGCAAGACCAGGGAGCGCTTGTCGATCTGGGAGTTTCCAAACAGGGTACACCTCTGCAGGTTAACCGAGCCGTTGTTGAAGCTGATGTCGTCATCGGTCTCGGAGCTATTGTTCCCCATCATATTCCCGGATTTTCAGGTTCTTCCAAGATTATCCAGCCTGGCATCAGTGGCGTTAAAACTACTGCAGAAACCCATATGCTTTCCTGTGAAAGCGGTGGTGATTCTTTTCTCGGGATAGAAGATAATCCGGTGCGTAGAGATATGGACGACATGGCGGACAGGGTTGGGATGAAGACCATTTTCAATGTGGTGCTGAACAGTGACGGCGGTGTTGTTGGAATATTTTTTGGTGATATGCGAGCTGCCTATAAGCAGGGAGTAAAGCTGGCAAAAAAAATTTATGGAGTGATTTACACCGAAGAACCCGACATCGTCCTGGTCAACTCTCATCCCTGCAATCTTGACTTCTGGCAATCCCATAAGTCACTTTATCCAGCGCAGAGGATGGTCAAAAAAGGAGGCTCGATTATTGTATGTACTCCGGCTCCGGAAGGTGTAAGCCCGGTTCATACCGATCTTCTCGCATTTACATCCTGGTCATCCTCTGAAATCAAGGCTGCCTATCGCAGTGGAGAACTGAAAAATGGTGTTGCCTGCGCCCTGGCTGTTGCCTGGGCCATGGTTCGTGAACACGCAGAAATCATAACTGTTTCAGATGGCCTGTCCCATGAGGACAAGATCAAATTAGGCCATAAACATGCCCCGGATATAGCCGCGGCACTTAACCTTGGGTTTGAACTCCAGGGAACTGGAGCCCGGGTATCTGTTTTGACCCATGCCCCGGATATGCTTCCAATACGAAAGTAAGGCTGTCTGGAAAATATCAACAAAACATATAATTGTGTTTAATGATATGGAACCAATTGTTGTACTGGCAGATGATTTAACCGGAGCAGCTGATACCGGTATTCAATTTCTCCGAGTTGAAAAGCCTGCATATATGATAAGAGGCAGTAGACTTGAAGATGTTCAGTTCGCCACCCCTCCGGATGTTCTTTCCGTGTATACCCAGACCAGAGGCCTGAGTGGAGAGCATGCTGCAATAGTGGTTGCAAAAGCAGCAGCAACACTCAGCAAAATAAAACCCGGATTAGTATATAAGAAACTGGATTCCTGTTTTCGGGGTAATGTGGGAGAGGAACTGGATGCAATGCTCAGCACTCTCCAGGTTCAAGCCTGCTTCATTGCGCCGGCCTTTCCTGAACAGGGACGTACCACGATACATGGTGTGCATTATCTCCATGGTGTACCGGTCTCAGAAACAGAAATGGGACATGATCCTGTCAGTCCTGTCAAGGATTCCAGGCTTGTTTTTCTCCTGTCAACAAAGAGTCGCTACCAGGTTGGTCAGATTGATGTTGATGACTATGCCCATGGGCGGGAATTTGTAAAAAACAAGGTGCAGATTCAGCTTGAGAAGGGATGCCGTCACATAGTTTTTGACGCAGTTGAACAATCCCATCTTGATATGGTAGCTGAGCTTGGAAATTTGTTTTTTACGGACACTCTATTTGCAGGTTCTGCTGGACTGGCAGCAAGTGTGACACGTTCTCTAAAGAACGGTACCGGGTTGTCCGGAGCGCATCAACTCCCTGTTACAGGGAACACTAATATGCTTTTTGTATGTGGATCTGCCTCTGAGAAAACCACTCAGCAGGTGAAGCGATTGCTTGCAGAAAGCAACCGTCCAAATATTGTTTTGAAGGCCGGGTTACTCGCAAATACATTGGATGAACATCTGCCGCAACAACTGACTCTCAACGCTTCCAGGCTCTTCAAGAAGCATTCTCTGGTCATCCAGCTTTCTCCGAGACCTGAACAGGGGTTTGATTTTAATCCTGATATGGTTCTTCAGGGATTAGCCAGAATAACTCAGGAATTACTTCGCATGCAAAAACCGGCTTGTCTTTTTCTTTCAGGGGGAGACACGGCTGATGGTGTGTTGCAAAAAACAAAAGTGAAGTATGTTCAGCTTAAAAGTGAGTTAATGCCGGGAGTTGTACAAGGTTGCTGCTGCGGAGGCTTACTCGACCAGGTACCGGTTGCAACGAAAGCAGGTAGCTTTGGTAACTCAGACATTCTTCTGCAAGTATTACAAAAAATGTCCTCAACAGGGATGGATATCCAATGAAACAAAAAGAACGCCCCCTGCTGGGGATTACCATTGGCGACCCTGGGAGTATAGGCCCCGAGGTGTGCACAAAGGCCCTAAGCAATGAATATATTTATGAAATTTGTCGTCCTTTGCTGATAGGTGATACCAGGGTTGTTGCAGAAGCAATCGATTTTTGCAACCTGGAGTTGACAGTGAACAGTTGTTCAGCACCTGACGAAGGAGCGTATTGTCATGGTGGTGTTGATGTCCTCAATCTCAACAACATGCCACTTAATCTTCTTAACTATAAGATGGTCACTGCAAAACAGGGGCAGGCATCTTTTGACTACGTTGCAAAAGCTATTGAACTGGCCAAGGCAGGAGATATAGATGGCACGGTGACAGGCCCGATAAGTAAAGAGGCAATCAATGAGGCAGGGCATCACTATGCAGGGCATACCGAAATTTATGCTGAGCTGACAAATACTGCTGATTATGCCATGATGCTTGTTGACAATGCTTTTCGTGTGGTTCATGTCTCAACCCATGTAAGTCTGCGAAAGGCATGCGACAGAGTAAAAAAAGAGCGGATAATAACTGCTATCGATTTGACCCATGCTGCTTTGCAACAGATGGGTATTGCTTCTCCTTCCATTGGTGTTGCCTGTTTAAATCCCCATTGCGGTGAAGGGAGGTTGTTTGGAGATGAGGAAGAAAAGGAAATCATTCCTGCCGTGATTGACGCCCAGGGTCGCGGAATTTTAGTTGAGGGACCACTACCTGCAGATACCGTATTTGTAAAAATGAAAGGAGGGATGTTTGATGCGGTGGTGGTTATGTACCACGACCAGGGTCATATTCCGGCGAAACTTGTAGGATTTCATTACGATGACAAGAGCAAAATCTGGGATAAGATGTCCGGCATCAATGTGACTCTGGGGCTGCCGATCATTCGTGCCTCAGTGGATCACGGAACAGCCTTTGACAAAGCAGGCGATAACAGCGCAAATCCCAAGTCCATGCTTGATGCTATTGAACTGGCATCGGTATTGTCGGTGTCGTAAAAGCAATTATCTGGTTATGTCAAATTGAATCGGGCTAATCCTCCTTCTACACATCTACAGATGCAGTGACATTAACCTGCAAATTCAGCAACATATTTTTTTTAAAACTTCTCCACATTGTATTATCGTTGTCGACAGGTTTTATAACTTATCTTTTCGGGTTCGAGCGGAGATATAGTTAACTTGAGGTGTTCAGGAACAAGCTAAGGCTGCTGCACCTTCAGAAAAGATAATATTGCCCAATTAATTGTTATCGGATTTCACATAAAAGCGGTCATTGTTAGTTAAAAAAAATAGCCATAAAACACAAGATGATGCCCAAATAATTATACGAGAAAATGCTAACACCTCATGCTATATCGTAAAGGAATAATTGACAAGTCAGGTAATTATATGCTACCTAAACCTTATTGAGAAAGTGATCCAAGTACAATTAGCTTTTATTGTGGATAAGGTTTTTTGTCGAGCAAAGACCGTGAGCAGGATATTCAAATACATTTGACGTGAACATGTTTATGTTCAGGGTACCTTGAAAAATTAGAATTTTCGTTCAAAATCAAGGCGTGAGAAAAATTTCACCACAGGCATATGTCTGATATTCCGAGGACGAAGTGCTCGGCTAAGCTTCACTCAATCCGGGTATAAAATTTTTCTCGCAACGAAGTGTTTGAGTGAGGTAAGCGTAGACTCCGAAAGGCAATTTTTCAAGGTGGCCTTCAAAATAAGCATATCAGAGGCTATATCTTCAGCTGGATCAAAACAAGGAGAATGAAAATGAAAAGAATCGTGTTACTTGCTTTTGTAATGACAGTGAGTCTTGCCCTGAGCTTGGGTAGTGCTGTTGCTGCCAAGATCAACATTGATATTAACTGTACCATGAAGCCTGGTGGCTCCGAAGAAGCGGCAATAGAAAAGTTCAAGGAGATAGTAGAAAAAAAATCCGATGGACGAATGAAGGTCAAAATCTTCATGAGCGGCCAACTTGGAAAAGAAAAGGCGGTTCTTGAGTTAATGAAAATCGGTCAGACCCAGATGGCACTCACCGGTGGTATTTTTCGTACCATGTTTGCTAAAGAATATGATCCTATCACCATTCCTTTCTATCTGCCCACATGGGAAGTTGTCCAGGCCTACCTGGAAGGCCCTATTGGGAAAAAAATCGGTGAACTGGCTTCGGAAACAGGTGGTGTTATAGACTTCGGCCCCCAGAAACGAGCGGCACGTCACATGACATCCAACAAAAAAATCAGCAATGCAGCCGACATCAAAGGTTTAAAAATGCGCCTGCCTGCCATTCCTATCTGGGTTGATGTATGGAAAGAATTGGGTGCCCTTCCCACGGTCATCCCTGCACCTGAAATTTACCTTGCCATGAAAACCGGCCAGGTGGATTCACATGAAAATTCACTGGTATCACCCTACTCAAGGAAATTATGGGAAGTGCAAAAATATATTATTTCCACCGGCCATGTTTATTTTCCCTGGCATTGGGTAGCCTCTAAAAAATGGTTTAACACCCTGTCCGCAGATGATCAGAAGCTGATTGACGATGCTGTGCAGGAGGCCAGGGCATATGGTACAAAAATTGAGGATGAAAAGAACACCTTCTATGCTGATGAGCTGAAGAAAAACGGCATGGAATTCATTACGCCGGACAACAAAGATATCAGAGCCAAAGCTCTGCCGGCCATTAAGCGTGCTGTGGACAAGCTGGCTCCTGAAGTAGCACAAGAGGTAGATCGCCTAATCAAACAATAATTGTGTCAGGTTATTACCGAACCTGACGGGTCAGTTGGCAAAGAAGAAAATAAAAGCTCCCTGCAACTCAACGCAGGGAGCTTTTATTTTAAAACATACTTGAATGCGCTTTATAAACTCAACAGGCTATACATCTTGTGAAAACCTTGCTTCGTATATACGACACAGGTGCATTGATATGTTTTATTGTCATGATGGGCTGTGTTCTCATTGAAGTGGTAGCCAGAAACATCATCCATGTCCCCACAACCTGGGCTGAAGAACTTTCAAGATTCATGTGTGTGTGGACTGTTTTCCTTGGCTCTGCCGGAGCCTGGGCTCGCAATACCCATATTGTCATAAATATTCTTCCCCGAAGGCTCAAAGGTCTTCCCAAAAAGATGCTTACTCTTATGAACCAGATACTCAGCGGTATTTTCATCCTCTGTGCCTGGATAGGGAGTGTCTATATTATCATTGAGCAACATGCTGCAAAAACAACCGCTATGGAAATCAGTATCGGATGGTTTTATCTCGGTCTTTTTATAGGAATGACTGGAATACTGATCTTTCACATCCAACAGATGGTGCAAACATTCCGCCACACCTGACAATCAGATTATTGACTGGAAATCTGTAGATCTTATGCTGACACTTATTTTTTTTATTGGGCTATTGATCGTTCTATTTATTCTTGGGATTCCAGTATGTACGTCCATTGGCCTTACCTGCCTTGCTGTTTTATGGTATGAAAACGGCCTCACCGACATACCATTGTCCCTCATTTCTCATAAAATGATGTACGGGGTCAACAACTTCCCACTTCTTGCGGTCCCGTTTTTTATACTTGCTGCCAATATCATGAACAAAGGCAGCGTGACCCCCCGTATCTTTAACTTTGCCAATTCACTTGTGGGACATCTACGAGGCGGACTCGGCCATGTGAATGTGCTGGCCAGTATGATTTTTGCCGGAATGTCCGGAACAGCAGTGGCAGACGCCGCAGGCCTTGGCGCTTTAGAAATCCGGGCAATGCGTGATCAGGGCTATCCCCTGAAATACAGTACCGGGATCACCGGAGCATCTTCGGTGATCGGGCCGATCATTCCACCAAGTGTTGCCATGGTAATTTACGGCTGGCTGAGTGATGTCAGTGTCGGGGCTCTGTTTATTGGAGGACTGGTACCTGGTGTCCTGCTCGGTCTGGCATTGATGATCATGACGGTTATTCTCTCCTATCGTATGGAAATGCCGATGCAGCCGAGGCCGCCTGTGGCTGAAACATTGAGATTATCCAAACGGGCAGCCCTTTCGCTGATGACACCGGCAATTATCGTCGGAGGTATCTGGTCCGGAATATTTACACCTACAGAGTCTGGTGCCATGGCCTCTACCTATGCAATTATTCTCGGCACTGTTGTTTATAGGGAGATCGGCTTTAAAGAACTAATTGAAGTCTTTAGGAATACTATTGAATTCACAGCCATCATCCTGTTTATCATCTCCATAGCCAGCCTGTATGGGTGGCTGCTTGTTCGTCTCCAGATCCCACTGACACTTGCTGAAAGTGTTATGGAGCTCACCACAAATCCCACACTCCTGCTAATCATATTGATGTTTTTCTTTTTGCTTGTGGGCTGCTTTATGTCTGTGATCGAATCGGTTTTGATCTTTACTCCGATCATGGTGCCCATGGTCAAAATGATGGGAATTGATCCAATATTTTTTGGTGTGCTGATGGTAATTTCGTTGTCGGTGGGTGTTATCACCCCGCCTTTCGGCAATGTCATCTATGTGCTTGTGGGAATTACAAACCAGACCTTTGAGGAGGTTGTAAAGGCCCTGATGCCCTTTCTTATTCCTATTTTGCTGACAATTCTCTTTCTGATACTCTTCCCTGAACTGGTCACTTACCTGCCCTATAAATGGATCAGCAAATAATAGCTATTGTCGGTGAGTACATGACAAACAGATTAGATATAGACAAACTACAATGAGGAAAGTTAATGAATACCCCTGCAGATAAATTACGTACAGTTTTGCAAAGACCAGGCATAATTACCATGCCTGGCTGTTACGATGCCATTACAGCCAAACTGATTGAACAGGCTGGTTTTGAAGTGGGCTTTATGAGTGGTTTTTGTGTCTCCAGTTCCCGGCTTGGCAAACCTGATACCGGACTGATCTCCTATGGAGAAATGGTGGATCAGGCACGCAATATTTGCAGTACAGTGAACATCCCCATGTTTGGAGACGGTGATACCGGTTTTGGTAACGCAATCAATGTCAAACGGACGGTTGAAGGGTATGCACAGGCCGGTATGGCCTGCATCATGGTGGAAGACCAGGTCATGCCCAAACGGTGCGGCCATACAAAAGGCAAGGATGTGGTCTCACGGGAAGAAGCTTTTTCAAGAATCCAGGCGGCTGTTGACGCCCGTAATGAAGGGACAGACATTCTGATTATGGCCCGGACGGATTCCCGTGCCATTTACGGTCTTGACGATGCTATAGAGCGTGCCAATGAATTTGTTCGTATCGGTGCGGACATTACTTTTGTGGAAGAGGTCAAATCCGTTGACGAAATGAAGGCCTACTGCGACTCGGTTCCTGGTCCAAAAATGGTAAACATGATCGAGCATGGAAATACCCCCATCATGGCGCCGGAGATGTTGGAGGAAATTGGATATAAAATTGCTGTTTTTCCACTGACCTTATTAAATGCGTCAATACTCGCCATGCGCACATCCCTTGCAATGATCAGGAAGGGACAGGAATCTGATAACATAATGGACTTTGAAGGGTTGAAAAGTGCCGTCGGCTTTGATGAGTACTACGATGAGTTTGACCGCTATAATGGATAGTCCATGAGATAACCCTATTTACTCTCATATTACCTTCTGTGTTACATTAGTTCTGTGGCAGCAAGCCGTGTAATATAATCCGGTGACATCTATTTTTTTAGTTTGCCTTACAACAAACGGTATTGATGTCGCCGGAGTTTGTTTCACCGGAATCTGACGGCAGACGCCCGTATCACATGAAATTTTTATGAAAGATCATCGATAATCAAAAGGGAGAGGACCTCACCTTTTGATTATCGACAGGACTATTTTCAAGCCACTTTTTGGGTACGGCACTCTGCTGATGGTGCCTCCTCTTTCAGGGCGCTCAGCAACGCTGACAGTTCGATCAGCATGCCGAGTCCCTCCTGGACCTCCGGTCGTTTCATCGCCGCCATCATACCGAAAACACCACGGACCGGTTCAACCTTCTGCAGGTCCACCTCCTGCATCTTCGAGCCGACACGCTCGGTCATGCCGAGAAGGTATTCAAAGGCATCAAATACACCGCGCTGTTTGAGGCACTCCAGTCGTTCCACCGCACCATTAAAGATCGGCTTGGACAGCACTCCGGCATCATTTTTCATCTCCATAATCGATCCGAGCATCTTCAGGCCGTCCGCCATATTACCCATATTGACGACAAACTGTCTGAGCAATTCCTGAAGGTTTTCAGGTTCGAATCCCTGGAGGCTGCTCTGCAGCTGGTTGACCAGTTCCTTGAATATGTCTTTGGAGTACGGTGCAAAGTCCTTTTTAAACTCCATAAAGGTGTTTAACGACTTCAGCGCCTCGGTCAGATTCTGACTGGAAATCAGCAGTTGGCCGGTCATATCCGCCACATCTTCGAGAGCGAATCGCCGGTCAAGACCAGAGAGTTTGCCGATGGTTTCAATCACCATATCATTGATGAGCGGTTCCATCTCCTCCTTGAGTTCCACGTAGGGCTTAATGGCCTGTTTGGCCGCCTTTACTTCGGCTGTGAGCTCATCGAGCCGCTCCAGGATTTTTTCTTCATTGGTCATATCGGCCTCCTTTAATCCTGGACTTTACCGGCAAGCGACATTTGGGCCTCAAGCGGCATCTCTTCACCGCTGACAAGTTTATTCCAGTAAACCCACTTGAACATCATCTTGCCCCAGTGATTGGCCTTGGATTCACCAAGCAGGGAGAAGGGTCCCAGGCCCGGCAGCGGGAATTTACCGGGAAGGGGCTCATAATCGTAGTTGAAGTCAATGAGGGCCGCCTTGTCAAAACCTGTCTCGATAAAACAGTTGGCATGGCCGTCAAACTCTTCCTGAAGAGGCTCTCCGTCAATGTCGCGAAGGAAATTGTCCACCATCACCTCGGCTGAGAAGTGGGCAACTGAGCCTGCCTTGGAAGTGGGCAGGGTCGTGGCATCGCCGAGGACAAACATGTTGTCATGATTTTCAGCGGCAAGGGTATGATTATTGGTCTTGACGTAACCAATCTCATCCATGGCGATGTCTGATTTGACAAGAAAGCGGGCGCCAACATTGGGAGGAATTGAGACCAGCAGATCAAATTCGATTTCATCACCGGCTGCGGAGATGATCTTCTTATTGGTACAGTCCACCTCTGCAAGGTCATAGCTTGCAGTAATGTTAATATTCTTCTGTTCGATCAGCTGGGAGAAGAAGGCACTGGCCTTTGGTTTGGTGAATGCGCCGGGCAGAGGCGTGACCAGTCTGATATCCACATCATCCCTTATTCCTTTTTCGGTAAAATAGGCATCGGCCAGGTAGACAAACTCGAGGGGGGCAACCGGACATTTGAACGGGAACTCTGCAATGTTGAGAACCAGCTTACCGCCCTTAAAATTTTTCATCGCCTTATGGAGATTGACAGCGCCTTCCAGGGTGTAGAAGTCAAAGGCAACCTTCTGCCATCCTTCCATCAGACCAGGAATTTCCTCAGGGGCCAGGGAAACGCCGGTACAGACGATGATCTTGTCATACGCATAATTGCCGGCTGTTGTCTCAACGACCTGCTCTTTGCTATCAACGGCTACGATATCATCGACCACAAAATCTACACCTCTCGGAATAAACTCACTGCGGCTGCGGACGATATCTTCCGCCTTATAGGCACCAAAGGGGATAAAAAGCAGCCCGGGCTGATATACATGCTTATCATCCTTGTCGATGATCGTTATGGACCATTCATCCTGAGCAAGCTTTTTTCTCAGTTTATTGGCGACCATTGTTCCTGCACAACCTGCTCCAAGAATGACAAGTTTTTTCATACTCTACCTCCTGTAGAAAGGATTTAGGCGACGTCTTTTCTAACGCCGGCCTGTCTGGTGGCCGGGATGATCTTATTGGGCTTCCCGGGGTCCGGCTGCCCTTTTTCCTCATTTGAGAATAGCAGCAAATAGTAATCGTTTGCACTAATAACCACATTGTGGCGTTTTGGTCAAATGTTTTTTTACCACTTTGTGGTATATTAATATCGGCAAGACGTTGCCACGGAAATGAGGAAGGATTTCGTCCGGGAATCTTTGAGCAGAAGCTTTGTTCCGCAGACCACCCTAACGATATATTATATCAAAAACCTGGGGACAACTCAAATATGAGATGTGAGGCGGAACAAAATACGACCCTTGATCGCAGGAAAGGCTGGAAAAAACAGGGTTTTCAGGACAAAGCGGATTCGATGGTGAGTGCTGTGCGGGTCGAGGCCACATCGTGAACTCTGATGTAGGCGACACCCTGGCGGGCGGCGAGAGCTGAGATGACGGCAGTGGGCAGATCGCGCTGTTCCACAGGCAGGCCAGTCACATCACCGATGAACCTTTTACGTGAATGACCAAGCAGGACCGGACAGCCAAGTACAGAAAAGGCGTCAAGATTTTTAAGGATGGTCAGGTTGTGCTGCAGACTCTTGCCAAAACCGATGCCGGGATCAACAATGATACGCTCTCTGCTGATGGAATGGGCGTCTAAAAAGGAGAGCCGTTCCTGAAAAAAATCGATAATCTCAGCAACCACATCTTCATAGTGAGGCTCCACCTGCATATCGCCGGGACTGCCCTGCATGTGCATGAGAATCAGGGGTACATCGGTGTCAGCAGCAAGCCTGACCATCTCAGGATCCTTCCTCAGGGCCGTAATGTCATTAATAACATCAGCTCCTGAAGCAAGTGCCTGACGGGCCACCTCAGCCTTCGAGGTGTCTATGGATATGGGAATGGTGGACTCTTTACGGATGGCTTTGATTGCAGGAATCACCCGATCGAGCTCTTGGAAAAGTTCGACGGGTTCGGCAAAAGGACGGGTTGATTCACCGCCGATATCGAGAATATCGGCACCTTCTCCGATCATCAACTTCGCCTGTGTCAGTGATGACTCTGCTGAGTTGCAGCGGCCGCCGTCGGAAAAAGAGTCCGGGGTCACGTTGATAATCCCCATGACCCGGACGCCGGGAGCATCGCTCACCGGGGCTGTTCCTCCGGCGTCTCTTCTTCGGAGACCTCCGGTTGTTCGGCAGCGACTGTCTCTTCACCTTTGGACTCTTCAGAAACAGGCTCTTCTTCTTTTGCCGCTTCAGGTTCAAAAACAGTCTCTTTGGGATCCTCTGATACCGGTTTGGGTTCAGGTGTTGCCTCTTTGACTTCTTCTTTTACCGGTTCAGGCGCAGGAGCAGTCACTTCAGGTTCTTCTTTTACCGGTTCAGGAGCAGTCTTTTTGGCTTCTTCCTTATCCGGCATCTCTGTCCGCGGATACTGACCGGGACGCAGCTCATCAAGAACCTGCTCAATATCGTCAAGGACGATGGTTTCTTTTATGAGCAGTTCTTTAGCGATCTGATCAAGCACATCCTTATTATCGGTGAGCAGCGTGGTCACGGTGTGATTGGCCTCATCAATAATCTTACGGACGGCCTTGTCGATCTGCTGGGCTGTGGACTCACTGAAATCACGATGCTGGGCAATCTCCCGGCCGAGGAAAATCTGCTCCTCCTTCTTACCGTAGGTGAGCGGCCCAAGCTCTTCACTCATTCCCCATTCACAGACCATTTTACGGGCCATATCCGTTGCCCGCTCAATATCGTTACCGGCACCTGTAGTGATCTCATCAAACATGATCTTCTCAGCAATACGGCCGCCAAAGAGAATACAGAGGGTGTTTTCAAGATACTTCTTGGAGTGGGTGTATTTTTCCTCCAGGGGCAGCTGCATGGTCACCCCGAGGGCACGACCGCGGGGGATGATGGTAACTTTGTGAATCGGGTCCGTATCGGGCAGCAGCCTCGCGACCAGAGCGTGACCGGCCTCGTGATAGGCGGTGACCTCTTTTTCCTTGTCGGTGATGATCATCGACTTTCGCTCAGCGCCCATCATGACCTTGTCTTTGGCCCGGTCAAGCATCTCTTTGGAAACCACTTTGGCTCCCTTTCTGGCAGCCATAAGCGCTGCCTCGTTGACCAGGTTTTCAAGATCGGCACCGGTAAACCCGGGGGTCCCCCGGGCAACAACCGCCATATCCACTTCCGGACCAAGTTTGGTTTTCTTGCCGTAGATCTCAAGGATCTTCTGACGTCCCTTGACATCGGGGATGGGCACGATGACCTGGCGATCGAAACGGCCCGGTCGAAGAAGGGCCGGATCAAGGACATCGGGACGGTTTGTGGCGGCGACGATGATGACACCCTCGTTGGCTTCAAAACCGTCCATCTCAACCAGCAGCTGGTTCAGGGTCTGCTCACGCTCGTCATGTCCGCCGCCGAGACCGGCGCCGCGATGACGGCCCACCGCATCAATCTCATCGATAAATATTATGCATGGTGCATTTTTCTTGCCCTGGGTGAAGAGGTCACGGACCCGAGAGGCACCGACGCCGACAAACATCTCGACAAAATCGGAACCGGAAATTGTAAAAAAGGGTACATCGGCTTCTCCGGCAATGGCCTTGGCCAGCAGGGTCTTGCCGGTACCGGGTGCGCCGGCGAGAAGTACACCCTTTGGAATACGCCCGCCAAGGGTCGTAAATTTCTGGGGATCCCTCAAAAAATCAATGATCTCTTCAAGCTCCTCCTTGGCCTCATCTATACCGGCAACATCTTCAAAGGTGACCTTGTTCTCACCCTCTTCCATAAGCCGGGCCCGGTTTTTACCAAAGGAAAGCGCACCGCCTTTGCCGCCCATCTGCATCTGGCGCATGAAAAAGACCCAGACACCGATCAGCAGCAGCATGGGGAACCAGGAGACAAAGATACTCATCATCAATGATTCCTTCTGGGTCTCCTTGACGGTGATATTCACCCCGTTCTGCCTCAGCACCGGGATCAGTTCATCGTCATTGACCGGAAAAATGGTGCGAAAGGGCTTACCATCCTGAAGGACCCCTGAGATTACGTCGCCATCAAGCTGGACCCGCCCCACATTATGCCCCTCAACACTTGCCATGAACTCACTGTAGGTAAGAGAGTGCATCTGCCCCTGGGGCTTGTTGAAGAGGTTGAAGAGCAGGATCATGGTGAGACCAATCACCAGCCACATGGATAAATTTTTATAAAAGGTATTCAAAAAAACCTCCGAAGGCTCGGTTTGTCCGGGCCTTACTCATATTGAAGCCTTTCGGCATATGCTTTAATATTATTTAATGGTGATATTCCGTACCAAACGACACTTTTCTGTCTGTTTTCAAAAATCTATTTCCACCTTACCTTAACGCATAACCTTCTCTTGTCGAGGTCCCAACGCTTTTTTTTTAGGCGACTCCATTAAATTCCTGTACCGGTCTGACACCAAGTTCATTCTTTTTCAATGCCTCAATGGATTTCACCACTGAAATTGCACCGTTGATGGTGGTGGTGTAAGCAATGTGAAGGTCCAGGGCAGCTCTTCTCATCTGATATGAATCCTCAGTAGTCCGTCTTCCCATGGAGGTGTTAACCACCCATGTGACATTACCGTCCTGAAGCTTATCGAGAATATTGGGTCGCCCCTGGGAAATTTTGTTGACCTCGGAACATTGCACACCGTTTTCTTTAAGAAAAGAGGCTGTCCCCCTGGTGGCCAGCAGCTCAAAGCCCATTGCGGTAAGCTTTTCGGCCGCGGGCAGCAGCGGCTCTTTGTCGCCGTCCCGGACACTTAAAAAGACCGTCCCGGAAACAGGCACGGTGGATCCTGCGGCATACTGGGCCTTGGCCAGAGCCAGCCCGAGATTCTGGTCGATTCCCATAACCTCGCCGGTTGATTTCATCTCAGGCCCGAGGAGGACATCAACATTTTCAAAACGGTCAAATGGAAAAACCGCCTCCTTGACCGCCCAGTGATCGACCTCCACCTCGGTGGTAAGACCCAGTTCGGCAAGCGTTGCCCCCATCATCACCTTGGTGGCCAGTTTGGCCAGCGGCACGCCCGTGGCCTTGGAAACAAAGGGCACGGTTCTTGACGCCCTGGGATTGACCTCGAGAATATAGACGGTGTCGTCTTTGACCGCAAACTGGACATTCATCAAGCCGATTACTCCCAACTCCTCGGCCATGGCACGGCTGGCCTCCTTGATCTCCTCGACGAGATCTTTGGACAGTGTATGGGGTGGCAGCACACATGAGGAGTCACCGGAATGAATTCCCGCTTCCTCGATATGCTCCATGATACCGCCGATAATTGTAGACTTACCGTCACAGATGGCGTCCACATCGACCTCGATGGCGTCTTTTAAAAATTTGTCAATGAGCACCGGGTGCTCAGCACCGGCGATACCGGGAATCGCCATGAAATCACGAATGCCGTCATCGTTATAGACGATACGCATATCTCGGCCACCAAGGACATAGGACGGACGGACAACGACCGGATAACCGATACGCTTACTGGTTGCCAGCGCATCTTCCAGGTTCATGACGGTATCGTTTTCCGGCTGACGCAGCCCAAGTTTATGGAGAAACTTCTGGAAACGTTCACGATCTTCAGCCCGGTCGATGGAGTCCGGTGAGGTGCCAATGATCGGCACACCAGCCTCTTCCAGAGGAACTGCCAGATTCAGCGGGGTCTGGCCGCCAAACTGGACGATGACACCGTCAGGTTTTTCCAGTTCGATGATATTGAGGACATCCTCGCGGGTCAACGGCTCAAAGTAGAGCTTGTCCGATGTGTCATAGTCGGTGGACACGGTCTCCGGATTGGAGTTGACCATAATCGATTCCACCCCGATCTCGCGCAGGGCAAAGGAGGCATGGACACAGCAGTAGTCAAATTCGATCCCCTGGCCGATCCGGTTCGGGCCGCCGCCGAGGATCATGATTTTCTTGGCGTCACTTCCTGCCGCCTCATTTTCCTGCTCATAGGTTGAATAATAATACGGAGTGTATGACTCAAACTCGGCGCCGCAGGTATCGACCAGTTTATAGACCGGCTCAAGGCCGATTTTTTTGCGCAGGCCGCGCACATCGTCCTTGGAGGTCCCGGTCAGATAGGCCAGCTGACGGTCTGAAAAACCATACTGTTTGCACTCACGCAGGAAATCAAAATCAAGCCCCTGAAAGCCGCGGTCACTGATCTCCATCTCTTTAGCCACAATCTGTTCCAGGTTCCTGAGGAACCAGGGGTCGATCTTGGTCAGCTCAAAGAGTTGATCGATCTCCATGTTGCGTTTGAGCCCCTCATAGACATGGGCCATACGCTTTGAGTTGGGAGTACGCAGCGCCTTTTCCAGGTCACGGATATCGAGATGGTCCATGAGTTCCCTGCCGTCTCCGCCAAAACCAAAGCGCCCGGTCTCAAGAGAACGCATGCCTTTCTGAAAGGCCTCTTTAAATGTTCGGCCAATGGCCATGGTCTCGCCCACTGATTTCATGGCGGTGGTCAACTCATCGGTGGCCTCCGGGAACTTCTCAAAGGTCCATCGTGGAATCTTGACCACACAGTAGTCGATGGTTGGCTCAAATGAGGCGTAGGTCTCGCGGGTGATATCATTTTTAATCTCATCGAGGGTAAAGCCCACAGCCAGCTTTGCCGCGATCTTGGCAATGGGAAAACCGGTGGCCTTGGAGGCCAGGGCCGAACTCCTCGACACCCTCGGATTCATTTCGATAATGACCAGTTCCCCGTCTTCGGGGTTGACCGCAAACTGGACATTGGAACCGCCGGTCTCCACCCCGATCTCGCGGATAATGGCAATGGCGGCATCCCGCATCTCCTGATACTCGCGGTCGGTAAGGGTCTGGGCCGGAGCCACTGTGATGGAGTCACCGGTATGGACTCCCATGGCGTCCATATTTTCAATGGAACAGATGATGACGACGTTGTCATTCTTGTCCCGCATCACCTCAAGCTCATACTCTTTCCAGCCGAGCAGGCTGCGCTCGAGCATGATCTCAGTGGTCATGGACAGATCAAGGCCGGAGGCGGAAAGCTCTTCGAGTTCGTGGCGGTTGTAAGCCACACCGCCGCCTGTCCCACCCAGGGTGAAACTGGGCCGGACAATGATCGGGAAACCGATTTCATCGCCTGCCGCCATGGCATCATCCATGTTACGAACAATGGCGGACTTGGGAACGTTGAGGCCTATATTTTCCATTGCCTCCTTGAACTCCTCCCGTCCTTCGGCCTTGTTGATGACATCGATATCGGCGGCCAGCATCTCTACCCCGTATTTTTCAAGAACGCCTGTTTCGGCAACCTTGATGGCGGTGTTGAGTGCGGTCTGCCCGCCCAGGGTGGGGAGCAGGGCATCGGGCCGTTCCGCCTCGATGACCTTGATCACCATCTCGGCATTGATCGGCTCGATGTAAGTGCGGTCGGCAAGCTCCGGGTCGGTCATGATGGTGGCCGGGTTGGAGTTGATCAGCACCACCTCATAGCCCTCTTCTTTCAAGGCTTTCACCGCCTGGGCGCCGGAGTAGTCAAATTCACAGGCCTGGGAGATAATGATGGGGCCGGAGCCAATGATGAGAATCTTATGAATGTCGGTTCGTTTCGGCATTTTTTATGTTTGCTAGAGGTTAAATAGATCTACCCGATTACTTGATTGTCAGAAGGCTCATCAACTTTTCATCATCTCGATGAATCGATCAAATAAATACATGGCGTCGTGGGGGCCGGGTGCATGTTCCGGATGATACTGAACGGAAAAGGCCGGATACTTTTTATGCCGCATCCCCTCAACAGAGTTGTCGTTGAGGTTGATGTGGGTGAGGTCGACCTCATCTTCGTTAAGACTGGACAGGTCGACACAGAAGCCATGATTCTGGGAGGTAATTTCCACCTTGCCGGTTGTGAGATCCTTGACCGGCTGGTTACCACCGCGATGTCCGAACTTCAGCTTGGAGGTGGTGGCACCGTAGGCAAGGCCCATGATCTGGTGACCGAGGCAGATGCCAAACATCGGTTTTTTGCCGAGCAGGCTGCGGACGGTTTCCACCACCCCTTCAACACCTGCCGGATCACCGGGGCCGTTTGAGAGAAAGATCCCGTCGGGCTCCATGGCCAGTACAGTGTCCGCACCAGTTGTTGCCGGTACCACCTGAACCAGGCAGCCTTTATCAGCCAGTATCCGTGACTGGTTGTACTTGATTCCAAAATCAAAGGCCACAACCTTGAGCGGCTGATCCGCCTTACAGTTGCCAGTTGTAAAACCGGAACCCGGAACCGGTTTATCCTGTTCCAGATCCCAACCATACGGTTCCTTGCAGCTCACCCGGCAGACCATGTCACGGCCAACGAGCCCATCCCAATTTTTGGCTTTTTCGATAAGGGATCCCGGATCAAGATCCTCAGTTGAGACAGCTGCCTTCATGGCACCCTGGATACGGATATGCCTTACCAGGGCCCGGGTATCGAAACCCTCCACCCCGACAACACCATACTCCTGGAGAAACTCTGCCAGGGACTGCTCCGAACGATGATTGGAGGGGATACTGTTGTACTCTCTGACAAAAAAAGCCCTCGGGTGGACCCCTGCCGACTCCATATCCTGCCGGTTGACCCCGTAATTACCTATGAGCGGGTAGGTCATGGTCACCAGCTGGCCGGTATAGGAGGGATCGGTCAATATTTCCTGGTAACCGCTCATGGAGGTATTAAAGACGATCTCGCCCATGGCCTCACCTTTACCGGTAAAGGACCTCCCCTCAAAAATGGTTCCATCTTCCAAAGCAATCAAAGCTTTCATAGTTGTCTCTTGGACCTGTTGCTATAATTTTAAATGGATGGCTTATTCACCACCCCGTCACATGAAGCCGACTGATCAATCAATCCGGCAAGGATAGCCGCCTGCCTAAGCGACGCCCCTTCCTGAGAACGGGCTGCCTCCCGTGCACTCTCACAACTTTTTTCATACTCATCGGGCGCCTTTTTAAAACGAGTGATCCGCTCTCCAATTTCCTCCACCCGCTCTACCTTGAAGGCCCCACCGGCCTTCTCAAGAAGCTCAGTGGCATCAAGAAAATCCATCATAAAGGGCCCGTAAAAAACGATTCGCCCCCAGACAGCGGCCTCCATTATGTTATGTCCGCCGTTGTCCACCAGACTGCCGCCGCAGAAGACATAGTCAGCAGCCGAGTAAAGGTTGAACAGTTCTCCCATGCAATCAACCAGGACAACAGGACTCGATCGTTTCTCTCCTGCCTGCAGACGGCTGAACAGCTGAAACTCAATTTCCCGGTCACCAAACAGCTGACAAATCGCCTCCAGACGTTCAAGATGACGGGGAACAAAGACAAAAAGGCAATCACTGCTGCCACTCATCTGCTGCTGAAGCTGAAGCAGAAGCTCCTCTTCACCGGTGTGAGTGGAACCACAGACAACAACCGTCTCATTCTGTTTTTTGGCAAGCAGTGTTTCGCAACGCTGCCTGATTGCCTCGTGGTCGACGGGTAGAGTCAGGTCATATTTCACATTGCCAAGTACGGAGATCTTTTCCGGATCTGCTCCCAACTGCAGGTAGTACTTCCGGTTCAGGGAGCTGATCAGCGCCATGGCATCAAAATTTTCAAGTACTCGCCTGAAAAACCAGACCGCTCGCCGATAGCTACGGCAGGCATTCTCGGAGAGGCGGCCGTTGGCAAGCCCGATCTTACAGCCCCGCCCGGACAGCTTTTTCAGTAACAGGGGCCAGAGCTCCGTCTCCAGGCAGACATAGAGATCAGGGTCGATCCTGCCAATGGCCATATCTGCTGCACCGATCACATCCAGAGGCGCCAGATAGCAACTGACCGTCCCGGCCAGTTCGCGACGACCAAGATCACGACCAGTCACAGTCATGGTGGTCAGGACAAACTCAGCGTCTGGAAAATGAATCTGTAACGGCTCAAGCAGCCTTCTTGCCGCCTGAACCTCTCCAACTGATGCACCATGGAGCCAGATTCGAAGAGTTCCTGTTTTTTTTTTTGCCAGGCCGCGGTAAAAACCCAATCGCTCAAAAAAACCGTGACGACCTTTTCCTGAGATCAGCACCCCAAGAAAGATACAGGGGAAGAGCACCCAGAACAAGACACCAACAACCAGTTGATACAGCTGATAAACCATCCAGCCCATTCAAGCGCCTCCAGGCTTGAGTTCCACACCATTGACAGCAATCCTCATCGGCCTGCAGACAAAAATTTATATATTTAACTCAGAATACAGGCCAACGTCAACCGGAATCAGCCCTCTCAAATATTAGCCCGATAACACCCCGCCAGGACATCCGGAGATTTTCAAAAAGCTCACCAAGTTGCAGGAAAAGCCTGATCTTAGCCAGGCTGACAACCGGGATTACACCTGTGCAAACCTTTTACGCCCACCTCACAATTCAATGGAAATCTTTTTTCTTCTGATTTAAGGTAATGGCCAACAGTTAGAGATCAAATTCCCGCCTTTAATCAGATATTTTTTTCATTACCCCTTCCCAAAAGGAGAAACCATGCCTAAACTCTTTATCCTAATACTTTTATCAACTTTTTTTATCATCTTATCTGGAGATAACATCATGGCAGAAGAAAAACTTGACGATGGCCTCTATGCCAAAATCGCAACCTCCAAGGGCGAGATTCTGCTCAACCTCGAATTTGAGAAGACTCCGCTTACCGTTGCCAACTTTGTCGGCCTTGCCGAAGGAACCAAAGAGCTCGGCGGTGGTGGTGGAAAGGGCAATGTTCCTTTTTACGACGGACTCACCTTTCACCGGGTCATCCCGGACTTCATGGTCCAGGGCGGCTGCCCGCTGGGCACCGGCACCGGCGGACCGGGTTACACATTTCCCGACGAGATTGACCCCACCCTGAAACATGACCGTCCCGGTATCTTTTCCATGGCCAATGCCGGCCCCGGAACAAACGGAAGCCAGTTCTTCATTACCCATGTACCCACCCCGTGGCTTGACGGTAAGCACACTGTCTTCGGCCAGGTCATTTCAGGCCAGGATGTGGTCAACGCTATCAAGGGCGACGACAAGATCGAGAAAGTGACCATCGTCAGGGTTGGCGATGCGGCCAAAGGATTCAAGAGCGACCAGCAGGCCTTTGACAGCCTCATGGAGTCCATCGAGACCCGCTCCCGTGAAAAGGAGCTGGCCGCCATGGAAGCTGAAATCTCACTGATCGACGAACAATGGCCAGGAGCCGTAACCACCCCATCCGGTCTGAAATACCTGGTCGTTGCAGAGGGAAGCGGTGATGCCACACCAACAGCCGGCGCCATGGTCAAGGCCCACTACACCGGCAAACTGCTGGACGGCAAAAAATTCGACTCCTCCTACGACCGCGGTCAACCCATCGATTTCCCGGTGGGCAAAGGCCATGTCATCAAGGGCTGGGACGAGGCCTTCCTCTCCATGAAAAAAGGCGAGAAACGGACACTGATCATCCCGCCGTCTCTTGGTTACGGTCCGGCCGGACGCGGTCCTATCCCTCCCAATGCCTTCATGGTCTTCGACGTGGAGCTGGTTGACTTTTAGGCAAATCAAAAGCCATACCCTTTAAAAACAAAGGCGGCGCAGTGGTTCCTTCACTGCGCCGCCTTTGTTTTTTCCAGCCGTTACAAAAAAAGAAAGATTTATTTCCTGTGGTGGGGACACTTTTAAAAACAAACCATTCTCTTTTTAGGAACCTTTACGATTTTACCGTCTAGAGGCTTGCATTCAATACTCATTAATGCAATAGTGAGTCATTGAAAAACCAGCAGATCTGTCTGCTGAATGCGCAAATTTTCCCGCACATCCCATGGCAACCATCCTCATTGTAGATGACGAACTCGAACTGGCTCTCAGCCTGAAGACCTACCTGGAAGACGAGGGGTTCGAGGTTCTTCTTGCCGGAAGCGGAGAGGAGGCCCTGACCATAGCCGGACTGGCAAAAATCGACATTGCGGTTATCGACATGCGGCTGCCCGGCATGGACGGCAACGAAACCATTGTCGATATGGTTGACGACGATAAAGACATCCGTTTCCTGATCCACACCGGTTCAACCGAGTACAGCCTCCCCGAAGCTTTGCAGGAAATCGGCATGACCAGGAAAAATATTTTCTATAAGCCGATGAGTGACATGGGAGTACTGGTTGAACGAATCAACAACCTTCTAATTTAAACCCCGCAGCGATATATTTCTATGAAAAGCCCCCTCCCCCACCTGACCCTGTCCGCCCTTTTACTGGCACTCTTTTTTTCAGGCTGCGTTCAGAAATCTACTGAAAACACTGCCCAGATTCCTGACCTGTCAATAGAAAACGAAGAACTGCAGACAACCAACCAGCAACTTACTAAGCAACTGACGGACCAGAAATACCGAAACACGATGCTTGAAAAGAGATTGCTGAAGCAGCACGGCGAGATAGACAATCTCACCCAGGTCAATGAACAACTGGTCAAAGAAGTTGTCCGCAACAAGGCAATGGTGCGCCATCGTACCGACAAGGTTGAAACCGTCCGGATCCTGGCTGAGCTGGAAACGATTTTACGCAGCTTACACGGGGGGGGTGAAAAGGGTCAGCAGATTATTGACCGTATTCGTCAATACATCAAGCAGAGCAAAGGAGAGCTGGATAAAGGCAACCTTGGCGGAGCAAACTATCTCGCCAACAAGGCCCAGGAACAGGCACGGTCATTCCAGATGGAACTGAGCAGTGACACAAAGGGAAAAAAAAATAAGATCACCGGCTTTGTAACACCCATGCAGATGACCCTGCTCGGCAGCAGCAATGTCCGCGCCAAGCCGTCCCTGCAGGCAAAAATCAACTATGTGCTCAGCCAGGGCAATACAGTCATGGCCACTGGATACCAGGGGGATTGGGTCAGGATCAGGGGAAAGAAACAGGAGGATGGCTGGATTCACTCCACGCTGCTAAGCGGAGCGTGGAAATGAAATGACTTTGGGATCGGCTGCTGACTCCTGTAAACTTCCGGAAGCATAAACGACCTGATTTCTGCCCTCTCTTTTTGCCTTGTACAGGGCTTCGTCAGCCCTGCTGATCAGGCTGTCTGCATTTTCGTCCTCTTCCCAAACTTCGGCAACTCCGATGGAGATGGTCACCTGGATAGATTTTTCGTCATGGCTGAACTGTTCTTTTTCCACCAGCCCCCTGACCCGCCTGCCCGTTGCCTTGGCCTGCTCGCCTTTTGTTTCAGCCAGGATAATAAGAAACTCCTCACCCCCGTAACGCCCGGCACTGTCAAGGTTCCTCTTGGCATCTTGCATAAGAGCGGCAAGCTCCACAAGTACAGTATCACCGGCCTGATGACCATAGGTATCGTTGATATTTTTAAAATGATCAACATCGAGCATCATGATCGAAAATTTTGTTCCATACCTGCGAAAATTCTCAAAATGGCGCAGCAGCGAACTCATAATCTGTTTTCGATTGTCCAGCCCGGTTAAAGGGTCGGTTGTGGCAAGCTGCTCAAGCTTGGTATAACTTTCCCGGAGACGATTGACCATCTCATTAAACACGCCGGTTGTGATGCCCAGCTCGTCGTTACGCCTGATGGGCAGGTTGACGTCCAGCTCACCGTTGGCAACCTGTATCGCCCCATTGGTCAGCGAATGCAGCGGGGTGAGGATCTGCCTGGCCATGATATAGGCGAAAATACCGATCACAATGGCCATGGCGCAGAAAATCATGACATTTTGTCTGCGGGAACGGCTCACCTGGGCAAAAACGTCCTCATGCTTTTCAGCAATCATCAGCCCCCAGTTTAATGTTTTGAGGGGCATGATAATACCGATCACCCGCACCCCGTCGCGGTTAACAAATTCATGGAGTTTGTTCGGCTCGTCCAGGAACCGCATTACGGAATCGGGGACCTTACCGGGACCTGACAGACCCTGAGCTCTGCCGACAGACAGAAAATGCTGCCCGGCATCAATATTAATGAGGGAGCCATAGATATGCTCCCCCCCATCAGAGGATGAAAGATTGGTGCGCAAAAGCGACAGGACAGACTGCAGACGCACCTCCACAGCCAGGGTTCCAACCTGATACTCATACTGCTCGGAGAAAAGTGGGATTCCAATCAGCATCAACGGGGACGGTTCGTCGGCAAGGAAATAGACATTTCCTTTAAAATACTTGTTGTTCCTGATCTGCTCTTCAGCATCATCTGGAATTTCAACATGACCGGTCGTTGCCCCGCTGTCGGCCGCAGCGTCAGCACTGGCACCTGTTGCCGAAGCAGCAATGATCTTCTGATTACTGTCAAGCACAAGCAGTCTGCGGTAATCCTTGAACTGGTTCTGAACAGAGGTCAGGTAGGTGCTGATTTTATCAATGGAGGCAAGAACTGACGGACTGAATTCCTCACCTTTCTGGGCAGCGATATACCTGCTGTAGTTTTCATTGATAATAAACGAGTTGGAAAATACATGGAGGTCATAACTTCGCTCCTTGAACCAGAGTTGAATTTCCCGTTCGATAATATCCACCGAGTCAAAGAGTTTCTGCTCTACTTTTCCTGTCAAGGTCTGCTGAATTGACCTGTTAAACAACCACCCCATACCAAAGGACGGTATAAGGGTCACCAGAATTGAAAAAATTATAATACGATTGCGAATAGTCATTAACTAATTGTACTACCAGATTATTTTCTTCATTATAACAAAACCGGCTCAGCGACTGGGGACTGTCGAAAGATGGACAGATCAAGCACCATCCAGCAGAATTTTTCCCAATTGGAACGATAACTCTTCAAGTTAATTAATGATATTAGCACACAATTTGCTCAATTCCAAGGCAACAGCCTCCGCTTATTGATAAAAATTCTTTATCCGAACAACAGTTCATTATTATCAGGCCGTTCAGCCTAAAGCAACAATTTAAAATAGAGTTACAGGCTGTTAATCCGATCTATTTCCTCCTGGGCCTGTTCCCACTGTTCATAATTTCGTTCCAGCTGCCGTTTGCACTTATCATACTTTGCGCTGGTCTCACTCCAGGCGGTCTCATCCTTGTAAAGTTCCGGGTTGGCCATTTTGGTCTCCAGTTCTTCTTTAAGCTTTTCCAGAGATTCGATTTTTTTCTCAGCCTCCTGAACCTTTTTCTTCCATGGCCCGGCTTTTTTGCTCCTCTCCTGACGGGCGGCAGCCTCAAGCTTTCGCTGCTCCTTTCGTGAAAGACGACTCTCGCCATTTGACTTATCAGTCGTTTTTGCCTTTTTGTTCGGCTGCACAGCAGCGGCCAGAGCCTCTTTCTCCTGCTGTTTCTTATGGAGATAATCGGCAATATTACCCTCATAGAGGGTGACTCCATGGTCATGGACCTCCAGAACTTTGGTGACAAAAGAATCCAGGAAGTAACGATTATGAGAAACCACCATGATAGTACCGTCATACTGGGCCATGGCTTCCTGCAGTACTTCCTGAGAGCTCATATCCAGATGGTTGGTCGGCTCATCGAGCAACATGAAATTGGCCGGCATGGAAATCATCCTGGCAAGTGCCAGCCGGCTCTTTTCACCACCGGAAAGAACCTCCACCTTCTTTTCCACATCTTCGCCGCGGAATAAAAAAGCACCGAGCAGTGAGCGCATCCTGGTAATGGTCATATCCTCTGCGGCAAGCGACAGGGTATCGAGTACCGACAGTGATCCCGCCAACTCCCTGGCCTGGTGCTGACCGAAGTAGGAGAGCTCAACATTGTGCCCCAGCTTGAGCTCTCCTGCTTCAGGGATCAGTTCACCGCTAACCACCTTAAGAAAAGTTGACTTGCCGGCACCGTTAACACCGACCATGGCCACCTTGTCGCCCCGCTGGAGTTGAAGATTTACCCCCTGAAACACCACCTGACCATCAAATGACTTGCTGAGATCCTCAATCTGCAGGACATCGCGCCCCGACGGCGGCGGCTTGGGGAATTGAAAACGGATCAGCTGCTCGTCTTCAGCAAGCTCAATGAGCTCCATCTTCTCCAGTTGCTTGACCCGGCTCTGGACCTGCTTGGCCTTGGTGGATTTGGCCCGGAAGCGCTCAATAAAACGTGTGGTCTGCTTAATCCTGGCCTGCTGATTCTCGTAAGCAGCCCGCTCAATGGCCCGGCGCTCCTCTTTTTCCCGAAGATAAAAGGTATAGTTTCCCTTGTAGCGCGTCAGCCGGCCGAGACTCACCTCCCAGGTCATGCGGCTCACCCGGTCAAGAAAAGCCCGGTCATGAGAGACGATGACCATGGCTCCATCATAGGTGATGAGGAAGTCTTCAAGCCAGGTGAGCGAACTCAAATCCAGATGGTTGGTGGGCTCATCAAGAAGCAGCAGAGAGGGTGCGGCAAGCAGCATCTTGGCCAGCATCATGCGCGTTACCCAACCGCCGGAAAAAGTTGAAACAGGTTTGGTCAGATCTAGGTGGCTGAACCCTAATCCCAGGAGGACCTTTTCAATCCTGGCATCAATCCCGTAGACATCAGTGGATTCAAGCTTCTCAAGAACTTCGCCCTGACGTTTGAGCAGCTTTGCAAATTCCCCGGACTCCGGATCTCCATGACCAAGGAGTTCATGAAGACGATCAGCCTCCTCCTGGAGATTCAGGGTCTCTGCAAATACCAGGCGTACCTCATCAATGAGCAACTGATCCGAGGCAGGAGCTATAGTTTCCTGGGGCAGATACGCCACGGAAAAATGTTTTGAGCGGCTGACCACTCCGTCATCGGTGTCGGCAACACCGGCCATGATCTTCAGGAGGCTGGATTTGCCGGCACCGTTGACTCCAATCAGCCCGATACGATTACCCTCATGAATCTGAAAAGAGAGATCCCTGAAAAGGTGTTTATTGCCGTAGCGGATATCAAGATGATTTACAGATAGCATACTTTCATGGTTCCTCTTGCCAGCGACTCATCAAATTTAAGCTGAAACCGGTTGGCAATTTCCAGCTGTTCCAACCGGACCCGGTTGCAGCCGCCCTGCCCCCAGAATGCGGATTGATCCCGGGGCGAAATGACAATTTCGACCGCCCTGTTCTTTGGAAAACAACGGGCCGCCCTGCGTATTCTCTTTAACCACAGCCTTGAGTTCACCAGTTCACCAAAGGCGGGATGGTGGGGTCCGGCCACCAGGTTGCACTCCAGTTGATCAGAGGCCTGGAGCCCCATTCGCACAACCCTGGCACCACGAGTTTCAACTATTTCCTTGGCCCGGGCAGCAAGGATGAGTGCCAGCTCAAGGCTGATCGGGACATAGCAACCGTTCTGGTATTGACGGGTAAGCTCTGAGCCGGTCACCAGCAGCAGGGGATACAACCGGAAAAAATCAGGACCCTCATCAATAAGGCGATACACTCCCCTTAAAAATGAGCTTCGGGATTCATGGGGCAGCCCGATGAGCAGCTGGACACCGACTTCAAAACCACTTTGGTGCAGAAGCCTCAAAGCATCAAGGGAGCACTGGCCATCGTGTCCACGACCGGCTTTTTCAAGAACAACATCAGACATGGACTGGACACCGAGCTCAACGGTTTTCACCCCGTTATCACGCAGAAATCGACAACTCTTTTCATCGATACAGTCCGGCCGGGTGGAGAGCCTGATGGACGAAACACGCTCCTGCCTGAGATATGGATGTACAGCTGCCAGCAGCTCTTTCTGATAGTCCTGCGCCAGACAGGTAAAAGAACCGCCGTAAAAGGCCACTTGGACCGTTTCCGCATACGCTGACCGGTCAAGCCATTGTTCGATGATCGGCCCGACATCTTCGGGCCGGAGCGCACCTGCCGACGCTCCACTGATGGAATGCTGGTTGCAAAACGAACAGAGATGCGGGCAGCCTTGGTGGGCAATGAAAACCGGGATCACAAGCCCCATGTCAACACCCTCGTCCAACCGCCAGCTGCAGCAAAAAATCAGCCTCGAAAAGGTTCAGTGCAGCGACTGTAATCAGCCAGAGCGGCAGCGGCGGCCCGTTGTTCGGCTTCCTTTTTTGACCCTGCCGTACCGGCTGCCAGTACCTGTTCCCTGAACAATACGGAAACGGAAAACTGTTTCTGGTGGGATGGCCCCTCTTCGCTATCCAGCCGATAGGACGGGGCCTGACTGAACTCTTCCTGAAGCCGCTCCTGCAGGGTGGACTTGGCATCGGCCATGAGCAGCTCTTCCTCTTTGTCGCTGATGGCCGGGACAAAGAATTTTTCAACAAGTTGACAAACCGTCTCATAGCCGCCGTCTTCAAAGATGGCGCCGATCACCGCCTCATAGGCGCAGGAAAGAATGGACGGTTTCAACCTGCCGTTGGAAGCCTCCTCACCCTTGCCCAGACAGAGGAAGCCACCGAGCTCAATCCCGCGGGCCATGGCTGCCAGGTGGCTCTCATTGACAAGCGCCGCCCTGAGCCTGGTCAGCTCGCCTTCCCGCATACCTGGAAAACGGATAAAAAGAATGTGACCGATGGTCAGATCAAGGACGGCATCTCCTATAAATTCAAGGGTTTCATTGTCGTTACCGATCTGCGCCTGTTCAAAGGCAAACGACGAGTGAATCAACGCCTTCTGCAACAGGCGCAGATCGGTAAATCGATACCCAAGGATCTTCTCCAGATCTGCGAGAGTCTCCTTATTTTGCTGAACCAGCGAATCCAGGCTCATGGTTATTTTCCCCTTGTCAAAACGACAAACTGTGGTATAAAGTGGGCCTCACAATATCTGTTGTGGATATGGCGGCGTAGCCAAGCGGCTAAGGCACTGGTCTGCAAAACCATGATTCAGCGGTTCGAATCCGCTCGCCGCCTCCAAGATATCAAAGGGAAACAGCCTCCGGGCCGTTTCCCTTTTTTTTTTGCGTAATGGTTGCCCCATATAGCATACTTTAAAATGAAACACACCCTTTTCCCCATGGTGGTGGAATCCGTTAGTGTCGCCTGCTGTTTTCAACGCTGAGGATTAGCCAGTTGATCAAGACAACGGCCTCTTTCCACTTCATCTTCGAGTTCATCGACCAATTTTCGACACTCGTTGACCAGGTTCGACATTTTCATGACCAACCGGTCCTCGGTCCCCAACATTTTTCCACTCTCCGAGACAAGTTGACGGCCGTGGTCGAGGTAGCCTGTCAATCCTTCGAGGACAATCTGACGACGACGGTGGTGTTCAAGTTCAGCATCAAGGACCGGCAGCAACTGGCGGATGGAGATCTCAACCAGCACATCTCTTGGCAGACCGTAAACCTTTGCCACATCGTTGAGGCTGAGCAGTGAGTTTCGACTGAGGACATAGGTCTTCTGCCGCCTTTCCTCCTCAACACCCTTATCCTCCTCCACCTCCCGGGCAAGCTTCTCCAGGACCGCCCTGTCTTCAACCAGCTGGTCAAAAAGGGATTTCTGCTTCAACCCCAGCTGCAGTGCGGCAGCACTGAGAAGCTCGATCATCTCCGGCGGCAATCGGAATGTGGCCCGTACCGACTGCTTTCCCTTGAGACGGTTTGCGGTAAGCCTGCTCCCCGGGCCGCCGTATCTCTTTTTCGAATCCATAGTTGTCCCTCACTACAACAAGATTTTTCATTACTGACACAATCATACATTAAAAAGTAATATTTGCAACAAAGCAAATAAAAGTCACGCCATGTCCATTGACAACAAAATCATACTGCTTACCATTCAGATATGATCATGAAACAGTCAATCGGGTCGGATAACGACCGATACAACAGGTTACAGATAAGGAGAAATGACGATGTTGGCACGATTAAATGATATTGACCGGATGTTTGGCACCATGGGCTTCCTGCACAACAGGCTGGATCATTTTTTTCACGACTCAGAAAACGACTGGGGCTGTGAAACAGGCTGCAGACCTAAAAACAATGGTCCCCGCACCAATTTTTATGACCACGGCGACGCCTACGAGGTCAGTGCCGAGGTTCCGGGTCTTGCCAAAGAGGATCTGGATGTAAAGGTGCAGGGCAACACCCTGGAAATCAGCGGCAGCCGCCAAAGTGATACACCGGAAGGATACTCGACCCACAGAAATGAGCGCGGTGTACACTCCTTTTCCCGCAGCTTCACCCTGCCGGCAGATATTAATGCTGAGAAAGTTGTGGCAAATCTTGGAGACGGTATTTTAACCCTGACCCTGCCCAAGGCAGAAGTTGCAAAGGCAAGACAGATTACAATCGCTTAGCAGAGGATCCGAGTGATGAACAGCCATATCGTCACACCAGTCCTTAAGAAACCAAACTGAGCATTTTCAAATATACAAGCAGTGGAGAAGAAATATGACTAAGAAAAACGACCTTCCAGAGCGTGACCAGAACAATTCCGGGATGGGTGGACGGGTAATGAAGCTGGCGCCAGCTGTGGACATTTACGAAAACGAGGAAGAGATCCTGCTCCATGCCGATCTCCCGGGCGTGGCCAGAACGGATATCTCCATAGAAATTGATGACGGTAAGCTGAGCGTCAGCGGACAGCGAAAGCTGACCGGCAACGGCGCCCTGATAAGCAGCGAGTTTACCAGCGCCGAGTTTACCAGGACTTTTTCAATTTCCAAAGAAATTGATGTTGAAAAGATCAACGCAACCCTTGAGCTGGGAGTCCTGAAACTCCATCTACCGAAATCCGCCTCAGCCCGACCGAGAAAGATCGAGATTCAATCAGCGAGCAACAGTGTTCACTAATCCACGGTAACAGCTTTACATACATCTCTTTGTTTTATGGGTGGAAGAGGGGCGACCTCTTTCACCCGTTTTTTCTCCGGAAACATTAAGCCGCCATTCTACTGTGGTTTTGACGCCCTCCCCTCAACCGGCACCTGCCAGATCTCCTCGGCATACTCCCTGATGGTTCTGTCTGAAGAAAACTTACCCATCTTGGCCACATTGAGGATGGCCGTCTCGGTCCATCTGCGCTGGTTGAGAAATGTCTCATTGACCCTCAACTGGCAGTTGATGTAGGATTCGAAATCAAGCATCAGCAGGTAATGATCATGGGGGTTCATCAGGCTTTCTACAATGGGCTTGAACAGATTCTTATCCCCGCGGCTGAACGCCCCATCCCTGATACATTCAATGACCTGGGCGATCTGATCGTTTTCAGCACAGATGGAAGCCGGTGTCCGGCTGATATTGAGCCTTTCATTTTCCGCCTCTTCAGCGGTGAGCCCGAAGATAAATATATTTTCCTCACCCACCTCCTCACGAATCTCGATATTGGCCCCATCCAGAGTACCGATGGTGAGTGCCCCGTTAAGTGAGAACTTCATATTACCGGTTCCCGAGGCCTCTGTGCCGGCGGTTGATATCTGCTCGGAAAGATCTGCTGCCGGCATGATCACCTCGGCCTTTGAGACATCATAATTTGGGATAAATACCACCCGCAGCTGATCGCGAACCCTGGGATCGTTATTGACGACGGCAGCCACAGATGTAATCAGCTTGATGATCAGCTTGGCCTTCCAGTATGAGGGAGCGGCCTTGCCGGAAAAAATCACCGTCCGCGGGGCAAGGACCATATCGGGATTTCTGATCAATCGATGGTAAAGATAAATGACATGGAGACAGTTGAGCAGCTGGCGCTTATACTCGTGGATTCGTTTGACCTGAACATCAAACATGGAGTCGGGGTCGACACTGAGACTGCACTCTTTTTCAATCAGATGAGCGAGGTTGACCTTATTGGCCTGTTTGATCTGCTGCCATTCCCGGATAAAATCATCATCTTTGGCCAATGGAATCAGCTCTTCGAGCTGGTCAAGATCGACAACCCAGTCAGATCCGATATGTCTTGAGATGAGTTCTGCCAATTTATGATTCGACTCGAGCAGCCATCTTCTTGGGGTGATGCCGTTGGTCTTGGAGTTGAACTTACCAGGGTAGAGACGGTGGAATGAGTTGAAAAGTTTCTCTTTGAGCAGCTGGGTATGCAGTGCAGCCACCCCGTTAACCGAGTGACTGCCGATAATTGCCAGGTTGGCCATCCGCACCCTTTTCTCCGGTCCCTCCTCGAGGATCGAAAGCTCCTGAATCGTGTTCGCATCACCGGGAAACTGGAGCGCAACCATATCGAGAAACCGGCGGTTAATCTCATAGATAATTTCAAGATGGCGGGGCAGCACCCTGCCCATCATCTTCACCGACCATTTCTCCAGCGCCTCGGGCATCAGGGTATGATTGGTATAGGCAAAGGTGTTGACACAGACATTCCACGCCTTTTCCCAATTCAGTCCCTCGTCATCGAGGAGGAGGCGCATCAGCTCGGGGACGGCAATGGCCGGGTGGGTGTCATTGAGGTGGACGGCTACCCGGTCGCTGAACTTACTGAAGTTGCTGTGCTTCTTCTTGTAACGGCGCATGATGTCCTGAAATGTGGCCGCCACAAAGAAATACTGCTGCTTGAGACGCAGCTCCTGTCCGGCCAGGTTATGGTCCGGCGGATAGAGCACCTTGGAAATGGTCTCGGAACTTACCTTGGACTGAACCGCACCGATGTAGTCCCCCCTCCCGAAAAAGCTCAAGTCAAGTTCCCTTGAGGCCCGTGCCGTCCAGAGCCGCATGTTGATGATATGATCATTTTTATACCCGGGCACCATGATGTCGCACGGCATGGCCATCACATCTTCCGTATCGATCCACTTCACCCGGTATCTGCCGTTCTCATCCTGATAGCTGGATACCTTGCCGTAAAAATGGACTGGAAATACCGGTTTTCTACGTTCAAACTCCCATGGCGTCCCGTAGCGAAGCCAGTTGTCCGGACTCTCGACCTGGTAACCGTCGATGAGCTGCTGAAAAAAAAGCCCGTACTCATAGCGAATGCCGTAGCCGTATGCCGGAATCTTAAGGGTGGCGATGGAGTCCATGAAACAGGCTGCCAACCTGCCGAGGCCACCGTTGCCCAGTGCTGCATCCTCTTCCTCCTCCCGCAGATCGCCAAGCTCAAATCCCAACTCCTCCACTGCCTGTCTTGCCTTGTCATAGAGCCCGAGATTGATGAGACTGTTGCCCAGTGAGCGGCCAATGAGAAATTCCAGGGAAAGGTAATAGACCCTCTTCTTTTTCTTGTCGTAAAAGGTCTTCTGGGTTTCAATCCACTTTTCGGTCATGATGTCGCGTACCGTATAGGCCAGGGCCTTATAAACGTCACCATTACCTGCCCTTTCCGGGTCACGGCCCTGGAAACTGAGGAGGTGGTGATGAATCGCTTTTTTCAACCCCTCCACGGTGGTGGGGAAAAAACTTTGACCACTTTCCGGACAATCTGATTCTGTACCGTTTTCTACTTTTTCCATGACGGATCGTTTCCCCTATGGCAGGTGTTAATGATCGTAAGATGTCCAGACCGGGCAAGTACGCCGGGCCAGGAATAATCTTGGCAGAAAAGACCTTGCAGATAAAATTTTCAAGGCAACCGGATGTTGACAAATGATATCAAAAACCGGCAACAAGAATCAAAACAATTTCGTAACTATTCAGCAGCACCCACATTATGGCCGATCAGGCCGCCTCGAGTAGCACAAGTACGCTTCGTCAGCCTGCTTGACCACACTGCGGGCCCTGCTGAACAGTTACAGTTCCCTGCTTAGGGACGCGCCAGCTTTACGCTGAATAGTTACACAATTTCAAGAACGGACAGGTTGGATGAGAGATAGCACATCTTTTCCCTGCACCGGTGACGACCTTTTTTCGTCTGAATTTTCTACCTGTTGGTGTCGGGAAAGTTTAAATCAGCAATATGATATTGTGGTCACCAGCAGAGCAGGGTATAAAAAGTGAACAATAAACGTAACTACCCAGTGTCTTCACAAATTTTGGCTAAACCAAGCTCTGTAACTGTTATCTGAGACCTAAGGAGAAAAGATGAAAGTATGGCTGATAATCATAAGCATGCTGGCGATACTGCCCTGGTCGGCTTCAACGGCCCGGGCAGATATCTTTCGGTTGGAGTTCGGCATCGGCTTCTGGCAGACAGACCCCAGCGGTACAATCACCCACAACTCCGAGCCGGGCTTTGATGTTGACGACACTGGAGGATTTTCTGACAAGGACGAATACTCACCCTTCCTGTGGGCCTATCTCAAACATCCGGTGCCGCTTGTGCCAAATGTTCGCCTGGAACTCCTGGATATTGACTTCAGCGGCTCGATCAACCAGCCGCTGGCCTGGAACGGGACAGAGTATGACAGCGGCCGCAACGAGCTGATGATGAATCAGGCAAGCGCCGCTTTCTATTACAATCTGCTGGACAACTCGTTCTGGCTGACACTTGATCTCGGACTTGACTTTAATTACTTAAACGGTGACTACAGGATTCTGCCCGACGATGAAACAAAGCAGGGTGTCCATGATGATTTTTCAATGCTGCTGCCCATGCTCTATGTCAGGACAAGGGCAGAAATTCTCGAAACCGGGCTCGCTGTCGAGGCCATCGGCCGTGGAATCGGCTACAGCGGGACAGCCTTTTATGATTTCCAGATCAAGGCTGACTACAGCCTGAACCTCCTTGAACTCGTCGCGGTTGGGTTTGAACTTGGCTACCGCTTCCAGAGTATTGATCTCAATTTTGACGATCACGGTATGGATGCCATCATAGATACCGACTTTGCAGGTTTTTTCTCCGGAGTCTGCATCCGTTTCTAACCATTCAAACAGGGAAGTACTCTGTCTTCCGACATAATGATGGACAGCAGACAGAGTGTCACTCCACCTGGGCCACGGTCAGAGGCCGTTTCTCCATGTCGGATTTTCCTCAAAATAAAAACTGTTTTCATCCATCAGGTTTTTGCCATATATTTATATCATCAATTAAACGTATATTTATTGTCTTTCCGTAAAAACACGATAATAAAACAGCCCTCACTCTCAATAATCACAGCGGCCACCACACAAATGAGATTGAGGACAGGAATCAACCAGGGGCCGAAGGAAGAAAAAATGAGCAGAAGACTGTGCAGTATCCTCGCCATGGCAATACTCAGTCTGACAATTGCAGTGACCGCTGGTGCAGAAACCCTCCTCGGTACAAACTACATAGGTGGGTCTATCGGCTACGTTGAATACGGCAACGAGTATCGTGACAGGGTATTTGGCAATGGTACCGATATGGGGGTTGTCGGCAACATCAACCTGGCCGAATCCATTGATCTGAACCTGAGTGCCAAATACGAATGGACGGACGGTGACGATGCCGGGCTTGATACTGAAAGCACACTTTTTCTGGCCGTGGCAGACCTTGTCTATTTTTTTAATACCGGTGAAAGGCTCAAGCCGTATATCAATGCAAGCCTCGGTGGGGTCTATGTGGAAGCTGAGGCATCAGGACCTGGTCTTCATGCCCAGGACGACGAGACCAGACTTGCCTTTGGGGGCGGAGGCGGAGTTGAATTTGAGGCGGGTGAGTCAGTGCTTCTGAGACTCGGGCTGGATTACCTCAACATGGATGAGGTGGAAAACATTGACCTGACGACGTCTCTAGGGTTCTGGTTTACTAAAAAAATTCTGGGAGCTGTCAGTGCAACCTATGATTTCGACACCGAAAACAGTCGGGCCGGAATCAAACTGATTATAAAGCTCTGAAAACCCTCGACCACAGTTCTCCTGCTACCGTCCACCATCAGCTGCAACCCTTTCAATAGCGGAGAGTGCCTGCTCCGGGTTGTCATACACAAGACGAAAGCAGCGGGCGGAGCGGGAAAGGTCTAACAGCCTGGAGATGGTCTGTTCTTTTTCTGCATCATAACGGACACATTGGCTCAACAGCAGCCGGGTTGCCGTCATCGTTGAAACTTCCTCCATAAGCACACCGGTCGATACCCCCTGCAAGTATTCAGGAAAAATCAGTGTATTGACCGGGATCGGTTCATCACTGACCTGATCTGAAGAAATCCGGATATCGTCCTTCTGCTGCCTCAGAAACAAACCCCAGCCTCCGCTGTTTTCTGGAGAAACCCGCCTCACTGATGGGGGAAAGGGGAAGGGAACAACACAGTTGAGAGACGGGTCAAGCGGAACGATGTCATCTGTAAGGTAACGGCAGCCCCGATCAACAAGCCCTGCCGTTAAACTGCTCTTGCCGACACCTGACTGACCGGGCAGCAGTACAGCCCGCCCCTCATAAGCGGCCCCACCGGCATGGAGCCAGAGCAGCTCCGGACACGCTGAGACAAAGCTGTCTGTCACCCACTCCCGCACATGGTGAAGGAGATTGGAAAGAGGCCCCTGTTCATGTCTTTTGCCATACTCCTCCAGCTCAAAAAACTCATCTCCAATCCTGCGCAGATGCAGTTCCAACAAAATTTCACTGCTGCCGGGATCATCACTGAGCAGGTGGAAAAACAGGTCATGAAGCGGCTCCGCCAGCTCCGGTGTCTGGGCCCGGACCGTCACCTGCCACCCATTGAACACCACATTCAGCCTGTGCGGGAAATCAAGACCGTATATCACTGCTCAGGCCAGCTCGATGAGTTCACGCGAGGATAGTTCAAGCAGGGCTGTTACGACATCATCAAACAGCAGTGTCCCCTCGACACCGTAACGTGCGCCCAGTCTGGTGGTAATCGCCTCCAGGCTGGCCTTGCCGTCGCACAGCTGCCACACCTCTGCAGCCGACTGGTTGAGTACCGTGGCCTCATCCCGGAGCGGGTGATAGAGCAGTACTTCGCCGTCTTCCTCAAACTCCTTGACGTCACATCGTCGTGGACATGTTTCCATGTCGAGCTGTGCGGCTGGCAACATACTAATTTTTCAAGGTACCCTGCAGCTACAGCCCTGTTGACATGAAAGGCTGTTGTTAATAATCAATGTGGGAATCATTGTGGGAATCACTGTGGGGTGGGGTCACATCTGAATAACTGTCATGGTGGGATGCATCGCTGTAGTCATGGTGGGTATCGTAATACATGTCGTCATGGCCGTCCTGGTGGTCGGTATGTCCAATGGGTTTATCCGTGTCGGTGTGATCCTTATGGCCGCCATCCTTGTGATCGTAATAGAGGGAGTCATCATGCGAATCGAGATGGTCATCATGATCCTCATGGGCGTCATTATGAGCATCAAGATGAATGCCTCCGTCAGAGTGGTCCGAGTGGAGGTCGCCGTGGGGAAGGTCGGTGTGGACAGGAACCCGATCCAGGTGAAGATCAATATGATCAGGAAGAGAATCGGAGTGATCACTATGAACTATATCATCATGAACAGCGTCAGTATGGGGTTTCTCTGCATCCGTGTGATCACTGTGACTATGGTCGTCATGGACAGCATCAGTATAAGGATTTTCCCTGTCCGTGTGATCCCCGTAGCCGTCACCGTGAGGTCCGGGAGACTGGGCCATTGCCCAAGGAATCGGAAGAGAGACGATCACCGGCACCGCCCAGCCGGCATGAAGCAGGGTCCGGCGGGTAAACTCGGCCTTACGTTTTTCTCTCTCAGCCCTGTTTGGCAGCCTTTTGCCGTGCTTGTTCCTGCTCTTGTCAACCATGGTTACCCCTCACAGGTACAAAACGCACCCGCTTGATTGGTTATTGGAAAAACTCAGCCCTTAACAAATCTCGCCAGCCCGACAGTCCCTGACGGATGCTCCTCAAGCAGCTCAAGCCCTGTCTTTTCAGCAAGACCCGCCAGGCCGTCATGTCCGGTCAACCACTCCCCATAGCCGTAGATAAGGAGGTATTCAAAATGACCGGAAAGCCAATTCTTAAGCCGGGCTGCCTTTGTTGCTGTGACCTCAAGCAGCCGGCCGGGCATGAAAATGATTATACTATAGACGGTGTCCATGTCCATAGGGATTCCGTCGAACATGGAGCCGGCCAGGAAATTTTGTTTAAACTCAGGTAACAGTTCTCCTGCATGGGCCACTCTTTCCGCTTCAAAATCGACCCCGAAAGGGATCACACCAGGCCTCTGGTCCCTGATCTTATTGAGCAGCACCCCATTGCCGCACCCCAGATCAAGCACGGTGCCGCTGTCACCAAGCAGTTCAACGGCAAGCTCGACGATTGGTCGCTGGGCCTCGTCCATGGCAGCCCGGGTGGAAAAACCGTTATCTGCAGCATACCAGTCCGGTACAACCGTTTCCTCTTCGATGGGGTTGGAGAGCCCTTTCGCAAACCCGGAAGAATCGGTCGCCTTTAGCCCGTTCGGTTCTTTAAATGGAAATACAAGGCCTGAGACAGTCTCCTCCGGCATTGTATTTCCCAGCTTACGAACAACAAATTTATGGGCTGTGGCATCACTTCTGGTCGACACCTTGAGCACCGGTGTCTTGACCTCGGCAATGCCGTGCAGGGCAGACCACTCCACCGGCCATTGGAGGATCTCTTCAAGCCACTCCATCTCCTCAACAAAGCCTAGTTTTCGCCCGACCGTCATCAGTTTTTCACCAAACACCACTGTTGCCGGGCAGTGGAACGAGCATGGCAGATGGGGCACTGCACGCATCCCTATCCAGCGTAAAAGAATGTTGGCCTGAAGCGGTGCTCCACCATCAATCTCGACTGTCCGGTCAACATATGTGCCGCTTGCCGCGGCCATGGGCCATGTGGTATCGACCATGTCATAGTCAACCCAGGTGTCCCTGAAAAATGTCAGGCAGCATGGAGGGTAACCGAGCAGTTTCCCCATTGTCTCGTTGTCACCAGCATCAATTGCCCGTTTGAGCTGAGTAACATTTTCCAGACCTCCCACTGCAACCCGGTACTCAAAAGGCTCACCTGACCTGGGAGTGCTCATTGTGCTGGCATAGCTGTGACTGGCAGCAGACATGGCCACGGGCAGCATGGCCAGGCCATGTCTTGCCCATTCACCCCCGGCTTCTATGATCCGTTCAGCAGCGACGGTGGTCAGGCAGCAAGGGCGAACACCTGCAAGAATTGAATGCCACTCCATGGCTGCCCAGGCCGTGCTGATCCGACCGATACGCGGCTCCCAGACCGCCCGGGTATCGTCACTCACCCAGCTGGTCCGGGTGAAATCAGGAAGCATATGGCTCAAACGGTCTTCATTATAGCTATCCAGTGCCAACTGCCGACTGTCTAATTTCTGACTCATCTCTGTTCCCGGGGGTGATTATTTTTTTCTTCCTGAAGCCGCTCAAGTTTACTTTTAAGGTAGGCACTGCACCCTTTTGACCATTCACCCAGCGCAAACTGTTCAAGGGGTTCTCGAAATGAACTTAAGGAAAGAGGTTCTTCACCATTGTCGAGCAATTCTTTTTCAGTGTGTTCAAACAACCTGATCCACATATCACATGCCTGGGAACGGTTTCGCCAATCGCCATCTATAGCACCTCCCGGGCAATGCCCCTTGCACATCAGAAAGAAACGGCAGCCGCTGCAGCCCCCGTGTTCACGCGGGGTGTAATAGAGGGCAAGACAACGCTCAAACCCAACCTGGTCCGCCTTGACAAAGTCGATGCCATCCTTGTTGGTCCGGCCACAGTTGGAACGCTGACCATGCCCCTCAACCCCCTGAACAGCCCGGGTGGTATAGGGGTCGCATCCGTTCCAGATACAGGTTGTGTTATCATCCCGGCCAAGGAGCATATTTCTGATATCACCAAACACATCAAAACGGAGATTTTCGAGCTCCTTTTCAAGATCGGCAAAGCTCAAAAATGCGCTCAGCTGCTCATCAACAGTCAGTAAATACTTATGGCCGATCATGTCACTTTCCACTTCCAGATCATGGAGGCGGGCATGCTTGATTCCGATGAAATCAAGCCAGCGAAACCAGTCATGCATTCGTGGCAGCTTATCAGAGGTAGCATTATTTTTATGGAGGGTGACAATAAGGCTCGGCGTCAACCCCTCCCGGAGCAGCTGCTCAATCACTGCATGAGTTCTGGCTGTCAGCTCACGAGTACGGTTACGACTGCCGGCCCAGCGTGCATCGTTGAGCTCCTCCGGGCCATCGACTGAGATGCCCACATTGACCTTGTATTTCTTAAAGAGGTCGATATGAACATCGCTGATCAGTGTCCCGTTTGTCTGGATGCCGTTGGCTCCGAATTCTTCAAGTCCAAAGGCCCACAACTCCTCAAGGACAGGCAGGGGTGTCAGCAGTGGTTCACCACCGAAGATGGTGAACTCTCCACCGTTTCGGGCAAGCGTCGCCTTCATCTTTTCCACATCGTACTGACTCGGCACATTCCCGGCATCACGCTGTGGAAACTGGTAGCAATACTGACACTGGAGGTTGCATTTTACTCCCAGCGGGCGGACTTCAATACTCATACAATAAACTCAGGAAAGGATTGTTTAGGGACTGTTTCAAGCAAAACCGACAATCACTGCAACATATTGCCTGCAAAAACGATTTCCGGATGAGATCAGCGAAGAGACGGGAAACCTTTTGCAGCAAATCGCAGAGAATCAGACAACCACTGCAGCCAGCGAATTGTCACCGGCGGTTTTTCATTACGCTCCGGATAGTGCCGCAGCCGCCATTCAGCCATCAATTCAGCAATATACGACAAATGCAGGAACCAATATGCCAGAGTCGAATATTTTTTTCCATCATTATAATAAAGGTGCTGCCACCATAGCGGGGGAAACAGTGTATCAAGAAGCAGCTGCGGGTATCTGCTCTTTTCGGTAGTTGACCAACGGTGGCGGGGCCAGCCCTGATAGTCTTTTCCGATGGTGACGGCTGCTCTGCTTTCCTTTATCCCGAGGTGCTCCATTACTGGTTCTGAAAACGGACACAACTGATGCAACTGGGCCAGACCCGACAATACCTCCGGGGAGACCCGACCCATTTCCTGCCAGTCGATCACATCAAATTTTTTTTCCACAAGTGTGACGATGTCAGCCAGGTGCATCAGACGAAACGGCTCGTAGTACAGGGGCATCCGAAACCCATGCTCAAACAGGTAGCAGAGCATTCCGCCATAGTCCAGGGAAAACGCTTCAACCCCTTCCAGGTCAATGGTGATCAAATTTTGAGCGACCGCATCATAGTCCAGCTTCGGATATCGAGGAAGAACGGGAAGCAGCCTGCGATGCAGCTCCAATTCAACATGCACGCCGTCAATCTCCTTGAAAAGTGGCACCATATGGTGGTGCTCCTGCAGCACATGGTGCGGAATCTCTGCACGAAAGCCCAGCCCGGACAACACATTCTCAGCGTCCTCAAAACTCTCCTCCTTCAGGAGCAGATCGATATCCCGCATGGGCCTCATCCCGATCTCGCTGTAGATTTGGCTGGCCAGGACCATACCCTTCAGGACGACGACCTCTATTCCGGCCTGCTGTAATAGTTTAAGCACTTCTTTGAGGAGCGACAAACGAACCTGGTTGGCATGGCGACACCGGTAGGCCAGCAGCTTAAGGAGATGTTTCTGCTGAATGGGGACAGAGATGGTACTCATTTTGAGATGATGCCAGAGCAGCGGGGCCATACCGTGGAACTGCGCACGATCAAGGAGCAGGTCCCACTGACTGAAACCATCGAAACACTCTTCCAGTACTGGAATGGTGGCAGCTATGGGGTCCTGCCGCGCACAGCAGGCGAGAATCTGTTCTATCATCTGAAAAAGGGGTTAAGGGACAGCAGCTGTTTCACGATTCAGAGTAAAAATTGCCTGGGGACTGTAATTTTTTTTATAGTTATCACACAACTCTTTGATTTGTAAACTGTTTCCCTATTTACACCCTGCCACCTCCTGTCATTTTCAATATCTCCCCTTGCCTCCCAACGTCACGTTGTGGTATTTTTGATCATTAATCACTTTGACCGGACCACCATTATTAAACATCTCAACTTAAAAAAATAGATCACCATGGCCTCACAACTCAATAAAAGCAGTTTTCTTCTTCCTTTAGCCATCGGCCTCATCGTCGGTTTTCTGGCCGGGGCGGTCTTTGCCGTCTTCAAACTTGACTCAAGCCCGGCTCCCCCGTCAGCGGTTCAAAGCAGTGGCGGTCAGCAGCAGTCACCAGGGCCGAGTGCTCAGGAGGCTGAGGCCATTGCCAACCTCAAGGCGGCAGTGGCTGCCAAACCGGACGATGCTGACTCATGGACCCGGCTGGGCCATCTCTATTACGACTCCAGTCAATTCCAGGAAGCCATTGATGCCTATAAGCGGACCCTTGAACTTCAACCGTCAAACAGTGACGTATGGACGGATATGGGGGTCATGTACCGCCGACTCAACAACCCGGAAGAGGCAATCCGCAGCTTTGACAAGGCCATGTCCTTTTCACCAAACCACCTGCCGTCAAGGCTCAACAAGGGCGTCGTTCTTCTCTTTGACCTGGGCAAGGCGGAGGAAGCCATTACCTCCTGGGAAGAGGCGCTCACCATCAACCCGCAAGCGACAACCGCCAACGGTCAATCACTGAGAGAATTCGTTGACCAGGTCAAGGCGGAACAGAGCAAAAAACAATAGCCGGATCTGAAAACCTCAGGCAAGACACTTAATTCAACAGAAGGAGATGGCCTTTCAGATGTGGTCCAGATTTGAACAAGCGGACCTTCGAGGAATAGCCTGACCTCTCCGAGCAGGCCTGATCATTTAAAGCTGGACCACAGCTGAAAGGCTTACTAAAAAAAAATGAAATTTGAAACTACAGCCCTTCACGGCGGCCACCAGGTAGACCAGGACACCCTTTCACGTGCGGTTCCCCTCTACCGGACAAGCTCCTACCTGTTCAAAGACACCCAGCATGCTGCCAACCTCTTTGGCCTTAAAGAGATGGGCAACATTTACAGCCGGATCTCCAACCCAACCCAGGGGGTTCTCGAGGAGCGGCTGGCCATGCTCGAGGGGGGGGCGGCAGCCCTTGCCCTGTCTTCGGGAACCTCGGCAATCTTTTATGCGGTCATCAACATCTGTGAGCACGGTGATGAGATTGTTGCCGCCTCCAGTCTTTATGGCGGCACCTACTCCCAGTTTGACTCCATCCTGCCCCAGCTGGGGATCAAGGTTCGCCTCGTTGACGGCAGCGATCCGGCCAACTATGCGGCAGCGATCAACGACAGGACACGGGCGCTCTTCTGTGAGACCATTGCCAATCCGGCATTGATGATGACCGATATCGAGGCGGTAGCAGCAGTTGCCCACGAACATAACCTGCCGCTGATTGTCGACTCCACCTTCACCCCGCCATGTATGCTCCGCCCGCTGGAGCACGGTGCCGACATCGTGGTTCACTCACTGACCAAGTGGATCGGCGGCCACGGCACCGCCCTTGGCGGCATTGTCATCGACAGCGGCAAGTTTGACTGGACCGACCCCAAGTTCACCCTGTTCAATGAACCGGACCCGTCCTACCATGGCCTTCGCTACGCCCATGACCTGGGTGATCTTAATCCGGTCGCCTTTGCCCTGCGCATGCGCCTCGTTCCACTGCGTAACCTCGGTGCCTGCATCTCTCCCGACAACTGCTGGATGATCCTCCAGGGCCTTGAAACACTTTCCCTGCGTATGGAACGCCACAGTGACAACGGTGCTGCTGTGGCTGAGTATCTCAACAACCACCCAGGCGTTGACTGGGTCAACTATCCGGGGCTCAAGGACCATGCCAGTTACCCGACAGCAGTCAGGTATCTCAAAAACGGATTCGGTGGCATGGTGACATTCGGCATCAAGGGTGGACTTGAACCGGGCCGTAAATTCATTGAGTCACTGAACCTGCTCTCTCACCTGGCAAACGTTGGTGACGCCAAATCACTGGCCATCCATCCGGCTTCAACGACCCACTCCCAGCTGTCGGAAGAGCAGCTGCAGGACGCCGGAATCACATCAGCCATGATTCGTCTTTCCATCGGTATCGAACATATCGACGACATCATCGGTGACATCGACCAGGCGCTGGTAGAGGCACTTGGCGAGTGAGAGCCGTACAAGCCAATCAGACCAATAACGTCGCAGACTTTTAATGCCCCTCTCCACATACACATACGGTGCTCCGCCCGACGAACATACCCTGGAAAACGGAGAAAAACTGGGGCCGATCACCATTGCCTATGAAACCCATGGAGAGCTGAACGCTGCCTGCGACAACACCATCCTGATCTGTCACGCCTTCTCCGGCGATGCCCACGTGGCCTCAAACATTGACGACAAAGACAGCAGTGAACCGGAGGGGTGGTGGCAGTTCATGGTCGGTCCGGGCAAGGGGATCGACACAGATCAATATTTTGTAATTTGTTCAAATATTCTCGGCAGCTGTATGGGGTCAACCGGCCCGTCATCAACCCCACCGGATAAAGACAGGCCATACGGGCTTGATTTTCCCATGGTGACCATTGGTGACATGGTTGACGCCCAGAAAAAACTGATCGATCATCTCGGTATCAAGAAGCTCCACTGCGTTATCGGCGGCTCGGTCGGTGGCATGCAGGTTCTCGAGTGGTGTGTCCGCTATCCCGACATGGTCCGCTCGGCGGTCCCCATCGCCACCACCATGCGCCACTCGGCGCTGGCCATTGCCTTCAATGAAGTGGCCAGGCAATCCATCATGGCCGACCCCAACTGGAATCACGGCAATTATTACGGAGGCGATGGACCCAACCTCGGTCTGGCTGTGGCCAGGATGATCGGCCATGTCACCTATCTTTCCGATGAAGCCATGCGGAGAAAGTTTGGCCGCAAGCTGCAGGACAAAGAGGATTTATCCTTTAATTTTGGAGCCGACTTCCAGGTGGAGAGCTACCTGCGCTACCAGGGGTCAAAATTTGTCAAACGATTCGACGCCAATGCCCTGCTCTACATCACCAAGGCCTCCGACTACTTTGATCTTGTCGACAACAAACACACCGAAGAGAGTTTGCAGGACCTCTGTGGCTCCAGGTCTAAATTTCTCATCATCTCCTATAGCTCTGACTGGCTCTATCCCACCTACCAGGCGAAAGAACTGGTCCAGGCCCTGAAACGAACCGGCCAGGATGTAAGTTTTTGTGAAATTGAGGCAGACTGCGGCCATGACGCCTTTCTCATTGAAGACCAGCGGCTCACCAACCTGATCAGAGGATTCCTTGATGGCCTCTCCCAATAACCAGACCCTTCGCTTTGACCTACAGATCATTGCCTCATGGATTGACCCGGGCAGCCGGATTCTTGATCTCGGCTGCGGCAGAGGCGATCTCCTTGCCTGGCTCAAAAACCAAAAATCGATCAAGGGAACCGGTATTGAGCAGGACAAGGAGAAGGCGGCTGCCTGTATCGGGCGTGGACTCTCTGTGCTTCAGGGGGATCTGAATGATGAGATAAAGGATTACCCGGATAACTTTTTCGATTATGTCATTCTCAGCCAGACCCTCCAGCAGGTCTTCCAACCCGCCGAGCTGCTCTCTGATCTTTCCCGGATCGGCAGGAGGGTTATCGTCAGTTTTCCCAACTTCAGTCACTACCAGATCCGCCTGCACCTGCTGCTCAAGGGCCGGGCTCCTAAAAATGAGCAACTGCCCTACTCCTGGTACGATACCCCGAACATTCGGGTGATCACGCTTTCGGATTTTCGTAGATTTGCCGCCGATCAAGATTATAGTATTGTCAAAGAGGCGGCAGTGAGGAGCTGGGACAGGGAAAAACGGGGAACCGTGATCCGTCTCCTGTCCAATCTCCGCGCCACCTATGGCATTTTTCTCATTGAACAGACGGCAAAAAAACCGTCACAAACAGCAGATCAGGGAGCTGTGTAAAAATGAAAAAGATTCCTGACCCTCCGGAGATATGCGGCCATGAGCAGGCCAGTGACGGCTGCCTCCATGACAGCGTGCCGCCGGTGGTCAAAAAACTGGTTGCAGCCCTGCAGACTGAAGACTGCTACGACCATGTGGGTCCGGTACCCATCCCGTCTCACCATGAAATCATCAAGATCATCTACCTGGTGCGGCGGATCCTCTTTCCCGGCTATTTCACCAAGACCAAGCTCTATGCCTCCAACCTGGAGTATTACCTGGGCAAAGAGACCAGTGAGCTCTATGAACGCCTCACCGCCCAGATCGTTCTGGCCATCCGCCATGACTGCCGGCGTACCAATCTGGCCTGCACCAACTGCGAGACAAGAAGTCACCAGCTGGCACTGGCCTTTATTGAGACCCTGCCCGGCATCACCGCCACCATGGCCGAAGATATCCGGGCAACCCTTGCCGGTGACCCGGCCACATCCAACCCGGACGAGGTCATCTTCAGCTACCCCGGGATTCTCGCCACATCCATCTATCGAATGGCCCACGAGCTCAACCTTCTCATGGTACCGATCATCCCGAGAATAATGACCGAACACGCCCACAGCCTGACCGGGATAGATATTCATCCCGGTGCCTCCATTGGCCCGGGTCTTTTTATAGATCATGGAACCGGTGTGGTCATCGGTGAGACGAGCAAGATCGGCCAGGATGTCCGTATCTACCAGGGGGTCACCCTGGGCGCCCTGTCCCTTCCCAAAGACGCAGGTAAAACCCTGCAGAACATCAAACGCCACCCAACCATCGAGGATGAGGTGATCATCTACGCTAACACTACCATACTGGGAGGAGACACTGTTATCGGTGCCCGCTCCGTCATCGGCGGCAACATCTGGCTCACCGAGAGTGTGCCGCCCGACACCAAAGTCCTGCTCAAACGTCCGGAGTTACTCATTTCGGAAAAACAAAAACCGTAAGAGGTGAACCATGACTCTGCCATCACAGTCACTGACTGATTCCATTGGATCCACCCCCCTGATCAAGTTGAGCAACATTGCAGCCGGATCGGGTGCAACCATTCTTGCCAAGCAGGAGTCAAGAAACCCCCTGGGCAGCGTCAAGGACCGCATTGCCCTCTCTATGATTGAGGCAGCCATGGACCAGGGGCAGATTACCGAACAGACGACCATCATCGAACCCACCAGCGGCAATACCGGCCTGGGCCTGGCCTTTGTCTGTGCAGCTAAAGGTTTGTCCCTGGTCCTCACCATGCCTGAATCCATGTCCATTGAGCGCAGGCAGTTACTGACTCACCTGGGCGCAAAACTGATTCTTACCCCTGCAACTGAAGGGATGAGAGGGGCCATTGAAAAGGCCGGGAAAGTCCTCGCTGAGACCGGCAACGGCTTTATGCCCAACCAGTTCAGTAATCCTGCCAACCCGGAAATTCACAGGCAGACGACTGGCCCGGAGATATGGGAACAGAGTGGAGGCAAGGTCGATATCTTTATCGCCGGTATCGGTACCGGCGGGACCATCACCGGTGCCGGAGAGTTCCTGAAAGAAAACAACCCGACACTTACGGTCATCGGGGTTGAACCCGCCGATTCACCAATTCTCTCCGGCGGCTCGCCGGGCCCCCATAAAATCCAGGGGATCGGGGCGGGCTTTGTACCGGAAATCCTCAACCGGCAAATCATCGATGAGATGATCACGGTCAGTGATACAGATGCCTTCCAGACCAGCCGGAATATGGCCACAAGAGAGGGGGTTCTCTGCGGTATATCCTCGGGGGCCGCTGCCTGGGCAGCACTTCAGATCGGAGCACGTCCGGAGCATCACGAAAAGACCATTGTCACCGTACTTCCCGACACCGGGGAACGCTATCTCAGTACCGATCTGTTCAGCTGAGACAACAAACTCTACGGCAGTAATAAATTACCCGGCAGGTGGGTGTTTAAACTCACCTGCCGGATATCAGACATGACATGGTTTGATTGCAGAATGGAACCAGATGAACTCATGTCAACAGACGGAACATTGGTACAAGGGCCGCCACAAGCCAGGCGACCTGCCACTCCCCCAGGCTATGACCAGAGACCCTGCCTTAACCACCTGTTATTAAATCGCAAAATATCTGACTGATAAAAGTGGCTAAGCTTTATGCCTAACCAGATACTATTTTTCAAACCCTAACAAACCAACCCACAAACTACCCCTTCCACTAACAACTGCCCTCACATCTTCAGGCGACTCATTAATATTAACGGCTATCAATCTCATATTGTTGGCTTTTGGGTATTAATTTTGTTATAAAAAAATTATACCACTTTTCCCTAACATAAAAGAGTGACAGGGTGTTATTCATCCGGTTGATTACTGGTCAACCGGATAGGTGCAACATTGCAATTTTTCAGGAGATCTAATAATGGCGGACAAAAACAAGGCAAAAAAAACAGCTGAGACACAACCCAAAGAAGGTAATGCGGCTCAAGATCCAGGGGGGGCCGGAACCATGATGAGAGAGGGCAATATTGACAATATCCGCGAAATTCTGTTTGGCGCCCAGTCGCAGCAGTACGAACAGAGATTCAACCACGTTGAGGGCCTGCTGAAAAAAGAACTGGCCAATGTTCGGGATGAGACAAGGCAGGCGGTGGAGTCCCTGGAAAATTTTGTTAAAAAGGAATTCAGCCTGCTGTCCGACGAACTTCGCTCCGAGAAGAATGCACGAACGGAGAACTATGACGAAATTTCAGAATCACTGAAGACCACCAATAAAAACCTGGAAAAAAAGATAACCAGTCTTGATGAAAAAAATATCAAGGCCCAGAGAGAGGTTCAGGAGCAGATCCTCAAACAGTCCAAAGACCTGATGGATGAGATCAGACGCAAACATGAAGACATTTCCACGGCTCTCGAAGATTCCATCAGGGAGCTGACAGACAAGAAAACCGATCGTATCGCCCTTGCCAACCTCCTCACCGAAATGTCCATGAGGCTGAAGGAGGAATTCAGCGGTTAAGATTTTTTCCGACATCCTTTTTTAGTTTCCCAGAATCCCGGATTCGACAGGCCGCTGAATTGGCCTGCCGAACAGAGTGCTGATTTTGAACAAGTACGCAGACAAATCCGACATCCCTGATGACGCCGCTACTACGGAGGCGACTGAACTGGATGAACTGCGCACTCTTCTTCTCCCCCATGAACGCCACAGGATCAACCGGCTTGAACAGCGACTGGATTCTTCAAAGACCCGGGCAGATGAGCTGGCAAATGTCCTGCCCGATGCAGTCCGGCTGAGCTCTTCCAAAAACAGTGCTCTAAACAGGGCCCTGGAGCCAAGCATCGAGGCCGGGCTCACCGCATCGATTAAAAAAGATCCGAAGGCGTTGGCCGATGTCCTCTTCCCGATCATGGGTCCTGCCATCCGCAAGTCGATCACCTCCACTCTCCATGCCATGACCCAGGCCGTTAACAAGGCGGTCGAGCACTCCATCTCAATTCAGGGAATCAAGTGGCGGCTGGAGGCAGCCCGAAGCAAGCAGTCGTTTGCTGAAATAGTTCTGCTCAATACCCTGGAGTACCAGGTCGAGCAAATCTTTCTTATCCACAGAAAGACCGGACTGGTGCTTCACCATGTGGTTGCCCCGGAGGTCATCAGCGAGGATCCCGATCTGGTCTCCAGTATGCTCACCGCAATCCAGGATTTCATCTCGGACTCATTTGCCGCAGAAACAGAAGAGGATCTGGATGCCATACGCATGGGTGCCGGCCGAACCGTGTGGCTCGACTCCGGCACGGATGCACTGCTCGCAACAGTGATCCGCGGAACCCCGCCCATGGACCTGCGGATCTCCCTCTCCGACATGCTGGGTGAAATTCACCAAAGATATGCTGCGATTCTGGACTCTTTTGATGGAGATGTTGCCCCGTTTGAAGCAGTACACGACGAACTCCAGAACTGCCTGATCTCCGAATTCAAAAAGAAAGAGAAGCAGAGTTCTCTCTTTTTGTGGTTCCTCACTGGTGGACTTGCCCTCGGCCTCGGCTTCCTGCTGTTCAGCTTATACAGTCAACGCTCAAACTGGAACAGCACCATTGAACTGCTTCACCGGACACCGGGAATTGTCATTACCGAGAGCAGAAAGATCTCCGGCCAGTATCATATCTACGGCTTCCGTGATGGGCTGGCGCCCCGCCCCGAAGAGCTGATGATGAGAACACCACTGGACTCTTCCTCTGTCGCCTTTCACCTTGAACCCTACATCTCACTCCATCCGGACTTCACCCTTGCCCGGGCTGAGACCATTTTGCAGCCGCCCAAAACAGTTACCCTTGAGATGAAAGAGGGAAAACTTTCGTTACAAGGTTCGGCCACCTTTGCCTGGATCGAACAGTCACGAACCAAAGCATCCCTTTTTCCGGGGATTACGGGATATGATGACAGCCGGATAATCAGTGTCAACAGCGCACTTAATCCGCCCCAGACCGTCACCATCAGCATCGAGGACGATACTCTCTTTGTCCGTGGATCGGCATCGGCCGCCTGGATCAGGCAGGCCAGAACCGCTGGTGACTCGCTTCCCGGAGTTAGCCGCTATGACGACAATGCGCTGCTCGATATCGACAGCACACTCAATCCGCCCCAGACTGTAGCTCTCAGAACAGAAGGCAGCACCCTCCACCTGCGGGGTACGGCGTCAACAGACTGGATTAAAGCGGCGATGGCCCAGGCGGCCTCGTTTGCCGGGGTTGACAAACTTGATGACACTGGGCTCGTTGATATTGACATAGCACTCAAACCGCCCGAAACCGTCACCCTGGAAATAAAGGGCAAGAACCTTTTTGCCAGAGGATCGGCCTCGGCAGACTGGGCCCGTCAGGCCAGGGCAGCAGCCTCATCACTTCCGGGAATTGTTGAATATAACGATCAGGAACTGGTCGGTGTCGACGGTACCCTTACCCCGCCGGCAACAGTCATCGTCGAGTTGAAGGACAAAACCCTGCATGCCCGGGGTGCAGCCTTTCTCGACTGGATTGAAGCGGCCCGGGTACAGGCGGCCTCGTTTCCGGGGGTTGACAAATTTGACGACACTGAGCTCATCGATATCGGAGAGGCGCTCAAACCGCCTGAGACTGTCACCCTGGAAATAAAGGGTAAGAACCTTTTTGCAACGGGAACAGCCGCCCAAGCCTGGATCAGAAAAGCGAGGACAGCGGCAGCCTCACTTCCGGGAGTCAATTCATACAATGACCGGGAACTGGTTGATATTGATGTTCTGCTCAAGCCGCCGAAAACCGTTACCCTCTCAGTGACGGACATGACGCTTACTGCCAGGGGTGCAGCCTTTGGCGACTGGATAGAAAAAACCCGGGCCCAGGCAGTATCAATTCCGGGGATTGAAAAGTTTAACGACAGTCAGCTCATCGATGTCAACAAAATGCTCAAGCCGCCGGGAACAGTTGCCCTGGAGATTAAAGGCAACACCCTTTATGCCCGGGGATCTGCCTTTCTCGACTGGATCAGTCAGGCAAAACTTGCGGCGGCCTCTTTACCTGCACCTGTCCGCTACAACGACCGGAAACTGCTCGGTATTGACGAAACACTCAACCCGCCGACAACTGTCACTCTCGCGATAAAAGGAAATATGCTTCTGGCACAAGGGTCAGCTTTTGATGACTGGATCGTCCAGGCAAGAACAGCCGCCGCATCGCTGCCGGGGGATATCCGTTATGACGACAAAGCGCTGGTCAATATCAACACAACACTCAACCCGCCGGAGAGTGTTCGTCTCAACATCGAGACAGGAACACTTTTCGCCAGAGGCGCAGCCCTGAACAGCTGGATCAGACAGGCAGCCGAAAAGGCAGTATCACTTCCGGGAATTACCAGTTATAGTGAAACTGATCTGATCAACATTGAAGAGAATCTCAAACCTCCGGCAGATGTTACTCTCAGGATCGATGGCAACACGCTTTACCTGTCCGGTTCAGCATCCAGGCAGTGGATCAGCCAGCTAGAGACCGAAGCCGACTCCCTGCCTACCATAGACCATTTTGACCTGACCAACCTGGTCGATCTCAATGAGCTGAAACGGTTGAAAGAGAACGTTGAGAGCCAGGTTTTCACCTACCACCTCAACAGTCATCAGCTTGACAAGGTTCAGGAGAGGGAAATCAGGATGCTTGCTGAAGATCTGGAGAGGATTAGCGCCATGGCCCAGACAATGAAAAAGAAGGCAGGTCTCCGGGTCGTATGGCACTCTACAAGCTTTGGCTGGGGCAACAGACAACAACAACTTGGCCAAAAGCGTGCGGAGTACCTTCTTCAACGGCTCGTCACCCACGGCCTGGTGAAAGAAAACTATAATATCTCACTTGTTGACGCCGAACCAGCGGGCGGCAAAGGTGTGGAGCAGAGCTTTGTCCAGTTGAAAATAACCATCGACGGAGATTAAAGTTACCGTCAGGAGACAGATAGTGTCTGTCCAAAAACAGGTCATTTCTGGACAAGCACTAGATAACCAACCCGCTTTAGAACAAATATAAACCAGTACCGGTACCATAGATGATAAAGAAAAAAATCTGTATGCTTGGAGCTTTCGCCACAGGAAAGACAAGCCTTGTTCAACGGTTTGTGAAAAGTATTTTCTCGGAAAAATACCATACGACCGTCGGTGTTAAAATTGATAAGAAAAGTATTGTCACTAACGGCAAAGACGTGGATCTCATGCTGTGGGACATCTATGGTGAAGATGAATACCAACACGTCAAATCAAGCTACCTGAGAGGTATGGCCGGTTATTTTCTGGTCGTTGACGGCACCCGGTACAACACGCTTGATACCGCTTTTCTTCTCCAGAAAAAGGCGGCAGAGTCTGTCGGTGATGTCCCGTTCATCCTTGTTATCAACAAGTCGGATCTTGACGATGAATGGGAAATCGATGATGCCAAGCTGGAGGATTTGAAGGAAAAGGGATACACGGTTGTTCTGACTAGTGCAAAAACAGGCCAGGGGGTGGAAGAGATCTTCACATCACTGACCGAAATGATGCTGGAGGATTGAGTCATCCAACTGCCGTCCCCCATCCATAACTATATCTGCCTGCTTGGTATCAGGGACTGCCTGCCGGCATACTTCCAGGTGAGCAAGGATAAAGGGTTCCTGATCAGCTGGGGGGGAGAGATCTCAGCCTACGGCATAACAGACCTCCAGCCAGGTCAACCCATAGGGGAACAACTCTTTTTCATAGACGACCTGCTGCCGCTGGACCAGTCACCGCTCCACCTTGCCTGTGTCAAAACCGGGGAGGGTGTTGTAACTGATATTCATATTTTCCAGGGCGATCAGTGTGACTGGATCCTCCTTCTCGATGCAAGCCGCAAAGAGACCAGCGCAGTCCTGCTGCAACAGAAGACCAATGAGTTGAGCCTGCTGCGGCAGAAGATGAACAGCAGCTGGAATCATATCGGCGGTGATCATGGCAGCAGTGGGATCAACCTGGAAACCTTTGGTCTGGCTGACGGTGTGGACCGACGGGAAGTTTCCGTTCTCCGGGCAGATATTACCGGCCTCAACTCCTCTGCGGAAAATCAACCCCCGGAGCAGATCTTCAGTGTTCTGCAAAAGCAGTTGTCCATGATCATGCTGCCGGTCACCGATGCGGGCGGCATCATCGTCTCGATATCCGGCGCTTCGACCACTGCACTGTTTGGAGTCCTGCCGTCCGCCATCAGCCCTGCGGATCAATCCGTAACGGCTGCTGTCCGTATAATGGAAACAGTCGCACATATGACCGGGGAAGAAAATGCAGCCCGGCCCGACGCACTGCCAATAAAAATTGGCATCTCTTCAGGGCTGGTTTCACTGGGCTTCAGGAATGACAAGAATAAAAGTTTCCATGTAGTCGGCTATCCGCTGGAGCACGCCGCCATGCTCGCCCGTCAGGCTGAGGGAGCTGAGATCGCCATTGACTTGAACACCGCAAACAAAATTGACCTCGAGTGCTACCGCAAACGGTTCCCGGACATTGTCCCAGGAGAGGTGGAATCTTCCTCTCGCCAGACAGGAACCAAAACAGAACCAGTATGTTATGAGTGATTTTTCCCCATACGACCTTTTCCACTGCCTGGATATGGCCATCCTGAAACGTATCGACGATGGCTCCTTTCAACTGCTTGGCCTGCCACCCGCCTGGTTCCGGATCTTTCATCCGGAGGAGCAGGGGATGGCAGACAAGATTATCAAACTGGGCAACAAAAATGCATTTCTCAACAATTTTCTTGTGGATGCGGAGGAGTTCTGGGCAGCCAAGTCAGCTGGACAGCTTCGCTCCGGCCCCTGGTTGGAAAAAGACTCAGACGGAAGAGAACTGGCCTTTGATGCCATCGCCCTCATGAAGGGTGACTATCAGTTTCTGCTCATTGAGGCGGGGCGGGTTGCATTCGATGACAAACAGAACATCATCCAGACCGGCCGGGAACTGAAGCTTTACGCCGAACGCCTTCAGCGCATGGGCAGAGAGCTGGAAAAAAGCAAAGAGAAGGCGGAAAAGGCGAGCATGGTCAAGTCGGAATTTCTTGCCAATATGAGCCATGAGATCCGCACACCGATGAATGCCATAATCGGTATGGCCAGCCTTGCCATGACCACCAATCTTGACTCCAAACAAAGCTATTTCCTGAAAACGATCAAACTTTCTGCCGATTCCCTGCTCGGCCTGATAAACGACATACTTGACTTTTCTAAAATCGAGTCCGACTCGACCACACTGGACGAGTACCCCTTTTCGCCTGTCACCGTCCTTGAAAACAGCATCCGTACCATTGAGGCGGCTGTCCGGAGCAAGGGGCTGAACATAGCTGTCGAAATTGACGATAATGTGCCGGCCGCCGTGCGCGGTGACTCCCTGCGACTGCGCCAGGTCATTCTCAATCTGCTCAGTAACGCTGTAAAGTTCACCGACAGAGGCACTGTGACGATCTCGCTCAAAAGAATTGACGCAGCGGAGAATCAAACCGGTTTACTGACAACGGTGACCGATACCGGCATAGGCATCAGTAATAAAATAATCGGTAATATCTTCAATGCGTTCTGCCAGGCTGACTCCTCCACATCAAAAAACCACGACGGAACCGGGCTGGGATTGGCGATCAGTAGAAAAATCTGTCGTCTCATGGGGGGTGACATCTCGGTCACAAGTGATCCCGGCAAGGGAAGCGTCTTTAAATTCACCGCTTTTTTCAAACAGGCAGATGCAGACGAACTGCCGGAGGAAAAGCCACCAATAACCCACGAAATCGGCAAAGGCTACCGTATCCTGCTGGTCGAGGACAACCAGGTCAACCGGGACCTGGCCCGCATGCTCCTCGAAAAAAGCGATCAAAAGATCATAGAGGCTGCCAATGGGCTCATTGGGCTGGAGATGCTGGCCCGGGAAGATCTCGACCTGGTCCTGATGGATGTCCAGATGCCGGACATGGACGGGTTGACAACCACCCAGGTCATACGATGCTTTGAAAAAGGTGTACCCCCACTGGTCACCCTGCCGGACGGCCTGGCACAACGCCTGGATAAAAAGCTTCGTAATTCTCATATTCCCATTGTCGCCATGACCGCATTCGCCATGAGCGGTGACCAGGAAAGGTGTCTTAATGCCGGGATGGATGATTACCTGACCAAACCCTTTCAGCCTGAACAGTTGACCGCGGTGCTGGCTGCTAATTTACCTGAAAAAGAGGGCGTCCGACAGATGCCGGAGCAGACAGTTGGGCAGAAGGAGGAGCCACAAATGGATGAAGAAAAACTCCGTCCCATTATTGTTGAATCGGTAGCAGCCCACCTGGTCGACAAGTATGGACTTGAGGGGTCCCATATTGATCAGATGATTGTCAGCTTTACGACAAACATTGAAATAGATCTGACCCTGGCGGACCAGGCCCTTGCCGTCTCTGATTTCTCCTCTCTGGCCAGTACTGCACACAGCCTGAAGGGGATGCTCCTGAACATGGGACTGACGAATCTTGCCGAGCTGGCACTGGAGATCGAAAAGGCCGAACAGTTCAAGGATCCCCAGCTGCTGGAACAACTTGAGAAGTTACGCAACGAGCTGTTCTGCTGAAATATTTTCTTATCCCATATTTCTCATCAAGATCGTTATGAGAAATACCAGTTAACCCTATTAACCCTACAGTGGCTCACCGGTGGCATAACGCGGCTCATGCAGGGCAATAATCCTGTCGGCCTTGTTGCGGACATCAAGCATGATGTCATAGGCCTCGTAACTGTTGATATTGGTCCCCGGCGGGATCACCTCCATCTCCATAGCTCTCACCTGCACAGGAACTTCATAATTTTCCTGAATGATGCAAAAACCTGTGATGGCCGTGGTGATTTCCCCGGTATCGATGAACACACTCATACCTCCCGGCGTATGGGCCGGAGTGTGCATGACCCTGATACCGGGAAACAGGGCGCCATCCTCACGGACCACCTCAATCTGTCCATTCTGCCCGATCTCAAAGATGAAATCCTCCACATAGCGAAAGTCCAGCGGGTGCGGCTCTCTGATGGTTTCGAGCTCTTTTACGTGGATATAAAACTTCGCATTCTCACACTTGTAATCATTTTCACAATGATCGGAGTGGAGGTGGGTATGGATCACCGCATCGATATCGGCCGGCTTTAAGCCGTGCAGGGCCAGCCCCTCTTCAAAGGTGTATATTCTGCCGCCGATGGCACGCTCCCGCTCTTCGGATCGGACCGGATGCATCTCTCCTGTATCGATAAGAATTTTTTTGTCCCCGCCCTCAATATACCAACAGTAGATTGGTATGGTGTAGGGTGTGCCGTATTCATGCTGATAGGTCATCATGCCTTTATCAAAGACCTTTGTGCCCATGACGATTGGGTGTATGGTGTACATTGTTTCCTCGTAACTGTTCAGGAAGAGCAGAAAATTACCCGTATTTCCGGATGATAACTATTGCGCCTGCTCTATCTTTTTTTCAAATTCCCGCCAGAGCAGCCTGACCGCTGCTGCGGCCGGGCCATTGCTGAAGTCAACCAGCGGCACTCCGGCGAGCTGGCTGTCAACAACCGCCTCATCAAAGGGGATACGACCGATAATTGATACAGACCGCCTGCTGCATTCCTGTTCAATCAGCACGCTTGTCGGCTGGTGCAGGTCCCAGCGATTCAGACAGACATAGGCAGGGACCTTGAAATGGGCGGCAAGGTCCAGTACCCGGCCAAGATCGTGCAGGCCCGACCGGGTCGGTTCGGTCACAACCATAAGGGCCGTTGCATTGCTCACCGAGGCGATCACCGGACAGCCTATGCCGGGCGCTCCGTCGATGAGTACATAGTCCGCACTCTCCTGCTCAGCTGTTTGCCGGGCCTGTTTACGAACATGGGAAACCAGTTTGCCTGAATTTTCCTCTCCTGCAAACAGCTGGGCATGGATAAACCGCCCGTAAGCTGTGTCGGAGTGGTAAACAGATCCGCAATGGTTGTCATCCAGAACGATGGCCTGTTCCGGACAAAAATGGGCACAGACACCGCAACCTTCACAGGATGTATTCGAGATGCGGGCGACATCATCCATGGTCACCGCCTCAAACTGACACAAATCGCTGCAGGTGGAGCAACCGCTGCAGCGATCATTTTCAACCACGGCCTTGACACCTGATACAAAATCCTCCTTTTCCTGGATTGCCGGCTGCAGGAGGAGGTGGAGATTGGCAGCATCCACATCACAGTCGGCCACCACCTTGTTATTGATAATTGCGGCAAGTGAGCCGACAATACTCGTTTTGCCGGTTCCCCCCTTGCCGCTTATGACAACTATTTCCTTCATCGACTGATCTCCTCCAGTAATTCACGCAACCTGGAGCGGAGGGACGGCTTACTCTCAAGGAGGCTCATGCCCTGGGCGTAGCCCTCTGCGATAGACCGTTCAAAGGGAATCTGAAGGACAACCGGGATACCCTCATTTTCGCACCACTTTTTAACGCTTACATCACCAAGACCTGCCCGGTTGATGACCACTCCAAATGGTTTGTCAACTGAACGGACGACCTCCACCGCAAGTTGAAGATCATGCAGGCCAAACGGTGTTGACTCGGTCACCAGCAGGATATAATCACCATCAGTGACACTTTCCACAAATGGACAGGATGTCCCCGGGGGGGCATCGACAATGGTCAGCCCATCGCCGCCTGCATGCTGTTTGACCGCCTTGATCAGCGGCACCGACATGGCCTCGCCCACCCGCAGCCGTCCATGGACAAACTCCACATCACCGCTATGCCCTGTTTCCACCTCGCCGATAAGACGAGTCGTTTCAAGGATGGCTTCTTCTTCACAGACGAGAAAGCAGCCATTGCAGGAGTGGCACATATCGCCAAACGTCATGATTGTTTCACCGAAGATGGCAATACTGTTGAACTGGCAGATATCCCGGCACTTGCCGCAGAGACTGCATTTGTCTCTCACAATTTCAGGCACTGTAACGGTGCACTCCTTGCGACTGCTCAGTTCCGGCCTTAGGAAAATATGGCCGTTCGGCTCCTCAACATCACAGTCAAGGTACTGCACCCTGTCGCCCCAACACTGTGCCAGGGCTGTGGAGAGTAATGTCTTTCCGGTTCCGCCTTTTCCGCTTCCAACTACAACTTGCATAATTTTTTCCCTCTACAGCCGACAGGGTCCTCGGCCATTGCCCATTCCTCTCCCCCGGCCCTTACCCTTACCATCTCCACGGCACTGCCTTTTCATTCCCTCTCCACTGGCCACACTATTACCCTGTTGCCCCTGAGTGGTTGTAGACGATCCCGGTGAATCATTTACACGGGCCAGAACCTGACCAACAGAGCCGCTGATACCGTCAATAACATCGATCCCTGAGCGGTTGATGACATCCATGGCCTTCGGCCCCAGTCTGCCGGTATAGATTCGTTTGACACCCTTATCCGCAACCATTGCCGCAGCACTGATGCCGGCCCCTTGGGCGGCATCCTGTCCGGCCTGATTATCAATGGCTTCCAGCAGTTCACCTGTCTCACTGTCAATAATCAGAAACCACGCGGTTCGGCCAAATCGAGGGTCCACCATTGCATCCAGGTTGGGCCCTGTACTTGTGATGAGGATTTTCATGTTGACCTCCATTTATTATTTACGCCATATGCACAAAATAAAATCCAAAAAAAACCCGCCCGGCGTTGAGCAGATTTTATCCTGTTTTTTGTTAACTTTTCAATCCTGCCAGGTGGCTCAGACCTACAAAATTAACATATGATCAAAATAAACAGTTATCCAAAAAGCGCAAGTGGTAACTTCATTTTTTTATTTTTTATCATTTCCACCAACAATGGACTGCCCATTTTATCTCTGGCACGACTCTGCACGGGCGACCTCCATCAAAAACAGATCCGCCAGACCCTTTTCAATGGGCATATCTCGCTTGAGCCACCTGCGAAAACATTCAGCCTGGAGACCCCACTCTTCATGGGTCAAATTCACCATGGAGCGCACCTGGTCAATAAGGGGTGTAAGCGCTTTCTCACTGTTACCTTCCGCATAGATGAGATAATCACAATGTTTTCGGAAAAGGATGACAGAGCCGTCATACTGTTTTCTCTTCTCACGAAACTGCTCAACAGTATCGCCGAGCCGCTGGCCGATCTCATCATGAACCTGACCAGCAACAATCACACCGTTATCCACCTGGAACCTGCCAAGACCGTGAAAATGGATCAACATCAGAAGATAACCGTTATTGCCGGTCTCACCCAGCAGCTTAAGATCATCGAGAACCAGCAGGTAACGGTAATTGTATAACTCACTGAGGGTGTCCCTGAAAAATGTATCCCTTCTGAACTGTTCGATCTCCTCCATGAAATGACCCGTCGGATACAGGGTCTGATCATCAAATTTCAAGGAGTCTGCAATCCCGGTAAGTACTGCAACAATGTGTCTGTCGAGAGTACCTTTCTGAGCCTCTTCCTCCAGCACCTGAAGGGCAACGGGAAGATGCAGGGCGGACTTGTACGGCCGCCTGGCGGTCAATGCTTCAAACTCATCGGCAACAGCTGTGATTCGCGAGAGCTGATCAATTTCGTTTCCTTTCAGTCCGAGGGGATATCCGGAGCCGTCAAGCCGTTCATGGTGACGCAGAATAATATGTGTAATTCTGTCATCCTGAAGACGGCGGGCAAACAGCTTTGCGCCGATCAGCGGGTGAAATTCCATGATCCTTCGATCCTGGTCATTGAACAGGTTCGGTTTCAAAAGGACATCATCGGGTATGGCTGTCTTGCCGATATCATGGACAAGACAGCCAAATTCAAGAATAGTGAGATCCTCTTGCGATAACGCCATTGCCTTACCAATCCGGTTGGCAATTTCGGCAACCCGCAGGGTGTGTTTATAAGTGGCAAGATCACGATTGGCAAGAATCTCGTTCATGATCTCAAAAAGATCCTTGATCAGTACCCCTGCAGGATAGCCTAGAATTTTCTCCAGGGAACTCTCCGCTGTCATACCATTGATTGTTTCCATGATCTTATTATTATTATCCTTTCAATTCTGTTCCTGCTTTGGTTGATCTCTTATTGCACTGCTTTTGGGCATACATCGCCTGGTCGGCGACTTTGAGCAAGTCATCAATGGTTGTGCCGTCCTGGGGATAAAGGCTCAGGCCGAGGCTGTAACGGATGATGATATCATAACTGGGACAGCTGATCAGCGAAGGAATCAGCTCTTCAATACGCTTTTTAATTGTTGCCGAATCATGCTCCCCATGCACCTCAAAACAGGCGACAAACTCATCTCCACCGAAACGGGCAATAATATCATTTTTCCTGAGCAGTCCTGATAAGGTTCCGGCAAGTTTGATGAGGACATTATCACCCGCCTTATGACCGTAGGTATCGTTGATCTCCTTGAAACCATCCAGGTCGATAAAGGCCACAATAAACCTTGAATTCTCGCGATTGGCCCGCTTGATGGACTGGCTCAGGTGTTCGAGGAAAAGAGAGCGGTTGGGGAGGCCGGTTAAATGGTCATGACCGGCCATGTGGGTCAACTCTTCCTGCAATTTTTTCAGCTGAGTAATGTCACGGTTGGACCCCCTGATTCCAAGATCCCTGCCGTCCTGGGCAGTGACCTTTTGACAGATATGATGGATCCAGCGCTTCTCCCCCTCCTTTGTCCTGATCTGAAACTCGAGGGGCTCGACCACACCGTCTTTGCGCATGATGTGACTGTGATTTCGCCACTCTCGCCAGTCATCCCTGAGGATAATCTGCTGCAGCAGATTTCTGTCATTATAAAAATCACCTGGAGTATAGCCGGTGACCTGGTTGCAGGAGGGAGAGACATAGAGGTATCTGCCGTCAGTATCCTGCCAATACTCCCAGTCATTGGCAAACTCAGAGATCACAAACAGGGCCTCCTCCTGCTTGAGATAGCCGGCTTCAAGAGTACACAGCCTGGTGATCAACCCCTGCATCTGCTCAACAGTCTCCTGGATCTGCCGCTGATAATCATAAAAATCATCCATGGGTCACCTCAAAAAGATCTCCGGTCCTGGCCATTGAAGTTCAGCATTTTCCACCACCGCCATTTAATCAACATATGATCAAAAAAAACTAACCAGTCCCGTCAAAAGTGCAACCAACAAAATCAAATATATTTGAAATTATAACCCCTCTTTAGAAAACAGCTCCACACCTCCGGTCAATTCCCAGAAAACAACCTATAGGCCAAAGAGGAATTATCGAAATTACCTATTTGATAAATAGGTAATTTCTGTGTTAACAATGCCCACAGAAATAAACGCATGTCCTATCCGGACAGATATTACACCCCTTTTCAGTTCCACGGAACCCCAGGACGGACTGACAGAAAACACAATAAAGGACAAATAATGAAGATACTGTACAAACTGCTCATCATCGCTGCTGTTCTGTTCCAGCCCATATCGAGTTGGGCATTAAACAAGAGCAGCGGTACAATCAGCATGGAGTTTGACCTCTCCGCCCATGACTCCGGTCAAGAGGCACAACTCTGGATTCCCTACCCCCTGTCAGACCAGGATCAGGTGATCTCCCGTATCAGTGTCAGCGGAGATTATGCGGAATCAGCCGTTTATTCCGACCGCAAATACTCCACCCCGACCCTTTACGCCCGCTGGGACAAGGGCGCCGCCAGCCGTAAACTGACTCTTTCCTTTCATGTGGAGCGCAATGAAGTTGCCCGCAAGGATTTCCCTGCCGAAGAGGCCCAGTGGGATCCTGCAGACTACGCTATGTATCTGCAGGGAACGAGCCTGGGGCCCATCGATGGACAGGTGAAACTACTGGCCGATCAAATCACCAAGGGCAAAACAACCGTCCTGGCCAAGGCCAGGGCCATCTATGACTGGACCTGTGAAAACATGTACCGCGACCCGAAAACCATCGGCTGCGGACCAGGTGATGTCTGCTCCCTGCTTCTGGCGCCGGGAGGAAAATGCACCGATATTCACTCGGTCTTTGTCGCCCTCAGCCGAGCGGCAGGCGTGCCGGCACGGGAAGTTTTTGGACTTCGCCAGGGGAAAAAGGAAGAACAGGACATTACAAAATGGCAGCATTGCTGGGCTGAATTTTATCTGCCGGGATACGGCTGGGTACCTGTTGATCCGGCCGATGTTCGCAAGATGATGCTCAAGGAAAATCTGGCCCTGGGCGATGCCAAAACAGAAGAATACAGAAAGTATTTCTGGGGAGCCTGGGATCAGTATCGCGTCAAGCTGGCAATGGGCAGGGACCTTCAGCTGAACCCGCCCCAGCATGGATCCACCCTTAACACCTTCGGCTACCCCTATGGACAGATCGGCACCACGACTCTTGACTGGTATGATCCGACCTCATTTCGTTACAAGTTCACTTATCGCCAGTAAGGGTCTGCAGGAAAATAACTGAAAAACCATACGGCTGGTCATTGACACTCGGGCCAGCCGTATCCCCACCGCCACGGCAGGCCGGTACACGGCATCCCGCCGACCCGGACGGCTCTGTACATGAGATCGCCGATAATCTGATAGAGCAGGTCGATCTTCTCCCGGGAGAGGTGATATTCATCCATCAATTCCCGGGCCTGTTTTTCTCCGGTCTCAACCACACACTCCCTGAGGTCATTGTCTGCCTGTTTGCGTGCCTCAAAGCTGTCAACTGCACCCGGTTGCATCTGGCCTCCGGTGTGATAAACCCGATCATGGACAACGCAGCACGATTCCCAGGGCGGTCTTGACTCCTGGAAATCCGCAAAGCGACCAATCTCCCGACTCAGATACTCCCAGCCCACGGAGAGCCCACCACTGCAGCCGTCTGAAACAAATTGGTCAGGCGGATTTTGCGGATTTGTCTTCAGGGCAATAATTTTTTCATGACGCGCCATTTCCAGTTGCCTTTCAACTGCATCAACACCGGATTCAATCAAACCAACTTCCCCGGCCCTGGCGTCGCTGAAAAAACAGGACAGTGCAATGGTCAGGACGAAAACCATGATCAGGGTCAAACGGCTGCTCATCAGATATCACTCTCGGCCATCAGGGTGACTGGTCCCGATAGACACGCTGGGGAACCGGCTTGCCAAGGAGCAGCGCTCCACTGACCAGCAGCCGTTCTCCGCTGCTCAGCTCACCACGCTGTGCAAGAACCTCACCTGCCATTGCCGGTTCATCGGTGATAATGCCGTCCACCCCAAGGGACATGACCCGGGACATGATCAACGGCTCATTGACAGTCCAGACAAAGACCTGCTTACCGGCCTTGTGCTGACGGCGGACAAAAGAGGCCTTTGCCATCTTGAGATTTACAGCGAAAAAATCCACATCCAGCTTAGACAGGTCACCCACTGCTGCCGAGAGCAGCAGCCCCACCTTCCACTCAGGGCGCAGCGCGCGAAGCTTTTTTATTCCGTCATATTTAAGTGACATAAAAGCCACATCATCGACCATCCCGGTCTGCTCAACGATCTCAGCCACCCGTTTTTCCAGCTGCTCATCATGGCCGTAATATTTCAGCTCGATAAGGACACGGGCCTTTCCCCGTGCAGCCTCAAGGACCTGGCGCAGGGTGGGAACCCGTTCGCTGGAGAATTTGGGATCAAACCAGCTCCCGATATCAATCTCCCCAATCCGGCTAAGTGTCCCCTCCCAGACCTTAAGGTTCACCTTGGCAAGCTTCATGAAATCACTGTCATGGACGACCACGATCTCACCATCCACAGTTTCCTGGACATCAATCTCGACCCAGTCGGTATTATCCGCCAGGGCCTGCTCTATGGATGCCAGGGTGTTCTCCGGCGCCTTACCGGCAGCGCCCCGGTGGGCAATAACCTCACAGTCGTCATTTGTCCGGATATCATAAAGCAGCCCGCTGCCGCCAAATACGGCGGCCACACCCACACAGACAAGCAGCAACAGGGTAAGATGGAGCCCGCTGCGTTGAAACAGGTAGTGGGGCGGTTGGTCAACAGCAATGGAACTGTTCAGGCGATATCCCCGCTTTTCACTGATGAGCACCAGCAAGCCGCCAAAGCTGCCGGAGGTCAAGGTTGTCACAAGAAAATTGGTGAGCAGCCAGAAGATCAGCAAAGTGGTGAGAACGATGATCAGACCGCTTATGGATCCCATTGAACGTGGAACCAACTGGGAAGCGAACAGCTGCAGCCCCCCAAGCATCAGCCAAGCAAGCAAAAGCGAAGCAACAGCCCAGCTGCCAAATAGAGAAAAAAGAAATCCACTGTTTTCCCGGGTCAGTTGACGGCTCTTGGCAAAGGAATCCACTGGCGGAAGATCGTCAAACAGGAGCAGCGGCAGGGCCATGGACCAGGAGATGAGTTTTTTAAGCAGCAGCCAGACCATTGCCAGCAGAATCACTCCATCGACAGCAACGGTCAGCAAAAAAACTGGCGGTTTTTCCTTCAGGTAATAGTTGATGTCGTAATCACTGATCAGCAGCCAAGCAATACAGAGGGCCAGTCCAAGAAAGGGGAGGATAACAAAGAGGATGCGAAAGACCAGGTGGATTGAAAAATAAAAAATTTTCTTTACCCGCTGACCGACAAATAACAAAACCAGTCCGACTTCCAGACGGGAGCCATTGCGGCTTCCGGCAAAACAAACCATTTGCGAGGCCTGTTCAAACACTGTAACGGTGATCAGCAAACCACCGAAAAGTACCAGGGAAAATATTCCTGCCGGTGACAGGATAAAAAAAGCAATATCAAAATCGGAAAGGGCCGCACTTCCCGAAAGACCCAGCAGCAGTTTGCCGACAAGACCAAGCAGAGGGGTAAAAAGGGCTACTCCCAACATCACGAAGACAAGGTGAATGAGAAACATCGGGGTCATGATCCTCTTCACAGTCTGCCACAGATCCTGCCAGACACTCTTTAAACTGTCGGTCATCATCTACTCTCCATGGAAAGCTGTTCTGTCGTTGCTGCGGCTATTCGCCCATTTCACCATTACATTTCAAGATGTTTTCTCAATTCAAATCTCAGTCTATAACCACTATACTCGATTAATAGTCCTCCGGGACAAAACTCACCACTTCACTCAGTCGGCTTCTGCCCATGAGCAGCATACAGAGCCGGTCAACCCCCAGGGCAATGCCCGCTGCCGGACCGATACCATCGAGTTCCTCCAGGAAACGCTCGGGTATTGTTGCCCGGTAAGATCCCGCCTCTGAAATGGCCCTGACCTCGGTCTCGAAGCGTTGGCGCTGTTCATGACTGTCAGTGAGTTCGGAAAAACCGTTTGCGATCTCAACCCCGTTGATATAGAGCTCAAAGCGCTCAACAACATCCTGGTTGTTATTTTTTGCACGGGCCAGGGAACCCAGCTCTCGAGGATAATCACAGAGGAAAAGAGGCTGTTCGACTCCAAGATGCGGCTCAATCCGCTCAACCAGGACTTCGTCAAAAAGATCCTCGGCAAGAGCCTGCTGCAGACTGATTTCGCTGTAATTCTCAAAGGCCTCAGCCACGGTGAGCTTCTGCCACGGCTGATCAAGGTGGTTGGCCCAGCGCCCGGAAACATTGTTACGAACCTGCAGTTCCTCAAATAAAAAACGAAGCAAATCCTCACAGTCCGCCATGAGGCGGGTGTAGCCTTCCCCCCTGCGATACCACTCAAGCATGGTGAACTCTTCCAGGTGAAGCCGGCCGGCTTCACCTTTGCGGAAACAGGGACAGATCTGAAAAATCCGCTCACAGCCTGCTGCCAGCAGTCGTTTCATACAGAGCTCCGGTGAGCTCTGCAGCAGCCAGCCCATTGACTCAACGGGCTCGATATTGGCCTCGGGGATAATCACCGGCTGGCGCAGCGGGGTATCGACTTCAAGGAAATGACGGTCGATAAAAAACGAACGGAGTGATTGGAGAAAGGCTGCACGAAAATGCAGCCCCTGGCGATCAAGCATCGACCCGGTCAGCCGACAACTTACTCTTTGACCCGGGTCACATAAGCACCGGTTCGGGTATCGATCTGGATTTTCTGGCCCTCTTCAACAAAGGGTGGAACCTGGAGCTTGTAGCCGGTTTCAACGGTGACCGGCTTGGTGTCGCTGCCGGAGGTGTCGCCCTTGACCCATGGGTCGGCCTTGGTCACCTCCAGGTTGACAAAGGTGGGCAGGCTGACGTCAATGGGTTGCTCCTGAAAGAAGAGAACATCGAGCTCCATATTATCAATGAGGAAGTTGACGTTGTCCCCCATCTGCTCACGGGAGATAAAGAGCTGGTCGTAACTCTCCATATCCATGAAGTGAAATTCATCGCCCTGGTTATAAAGGTACTGCATCTTTTTTTCCTCAAGGGCCGCCTTGTGAAACTTGTCGTTGGAACGGTATGTCTGGGAAAACTGGTTGCCGTTGATCATGTTCCTCAACTTACAGCGATACAGGGACTGGCCCTTGCCGGGTTTAGAGAACTGAAAATCGGTGATAATATAGGGGGCTCCGTCGATTTCTATCTTCAGCCCCTTTCGCAGATCTGATGCACTGAGCATACTGACAACTCCTCATTCTAAACTGTTGGTGAATTTGATGACAAACTGTTTAATATACCTCTATCAGGCTGCCTTGTCTATTTGAAACACTGTTCTTTTTCATGGTACTGAGAAAAATGAGCGCTATAATAGAACAGATTTCCTGTCCCGTAAACTTATCATCAAATCCTAAGAGAACTTAATGATTTGCGCCGGCATCATATCCGACACCCACCTCTACGAGGTTACAGATCGATTCATCGAGCAGTGCAATCTGGCCTTTGCGCAATGCTCTGTCATTATCCATGCCGGAGACCTCACCGAGGCGTCGATTCTCTCCGTCTTTGAGGGAAAAGAAATTTACGGTGTCCACGGCAACATGTGCAGCTCATCGGTCCACAAAATCCTGCCCAGGACAAATTCCTTTCAGCTTGAAGAGGTTAAGCTCGGACTCTTCCATGGCGCCTGGGGGTCGCGACACAACATCGAGGATCGCGCCTGGGACCTCTTCCCCTCTGCCGACTGCATCATCTATGGACACACCCACCAGCCTGTCTGCCACCAGGTTGGAAAGACCACGTTCATCAATCCCGGCTCCTTTCAAGGTACCGGACGTTACGGTTCTCCGGGCAGCTACGCGATCATGGAAATCAACAAAGACCAGATCAGGGCTGCCCTGCACACCCTCCCCCAGCCATCATGAAAACACTCTGGACACCCTGGCGAATGGAACATGTGACCGGCCGTGCCCCAAAAGTTACGGGCTGCCTCTTTGAACCACCCGGTGACAACAGCCATGACGCCGACCACCTGCTCCTCTTTCGGGATAAGTTGTCAGTTGTCCTGCTCAACCGCTTTCCATACTCCAACGGCCACCTGCTGGTCGCTCCCCGCCGCCACATAGCCGATCTTTCCGCATTGACAACGGATGAAGCGGCAGCGCTGATGATACTCCTGGGCCGCTGCAGCGACATCCTTGACGACTGCCTTAATCCGGATGGCTGCAATATCGGCCTTAACCTGGGCTCAGCCGCCGGGGCCGGCATCGACGACCATCTCCACTTCCATGTCGTGCCCCGCTGGCAGGAAGATCACAACTTCATGACGGTGGTCGCTGACATCCGTACAATCCCGGAACATATCGACAAAACTTTTGCCAGGCTGCTGCCCGAGTTCCAGGATGTCAGGAAAGACATCAAACCTCAACCACTATAACAAGTTGAGATAACAATGAAAGTTGTTTCATAAAAAGGTTTTCATGATTTAGTGTTAAAAACATTGTTACTGTGATTGAATGAGAAATGGCTCACTTTTATATATGACTTTACCAAATATGATGTGAAAATATTTTCATATTTAAAAAATCCCTACTCCACCAACCATGAAAACCAAGCTGTCATCCATTAATTTGCTTACCGAACTCGGTAAAGAGGAAAACAGAGATTTTCTGGTGGAATTCACCGATATAAACTACACAAAAAACAGCCTCATCTATTCTCCGGGACATGAGAGAGACCTGATCTTTATTGTTAAAAAAGGACGGCTGCGGCTGTACCTTGCAGTTGAAGATAAGGACTTCTCTCTTGCCATCCTGGAACCCGGTGATATTTATGCCACCCATACCCGTGCCCATGTTGAAACCCTGGAAGACGCAACTCTCATGGTCATGCCCACAGCAAAGCTCCAATCTTATATGGCAACCCATCCTGCACTTTCCAGAACTATCATTCGTATTCTCGGTGAGATACTCAAGCAATCATTCTCCATTATAGACAGTTTAGTCTTTAAAGACATCAAACAACGGCTGACCGATTTTTTTCTTTATGAGGCTGAACACAATGGCAGAAAAGGAGTAATGGGCACAACTGTCAAACTTGACCTGACAACAACACAACTGGCTGCCATTATAGGATCTACCCGGCAAACAGTCTCAACAATTATCAGCGCAATGTTAAAGGATGGTGTGCTTGAAAAAAAAGATCGCAACATTTATATCATTTCCAATATCGATTTATTAAGAAACTACGGCCATACCTAATCTATTGAAACTCAACTCAACACCCTCCTCCACAAATCCAAAAAAAATCACCCCTTTGTCAGACAGCTGACAGTAATCTCTCGTATCTTTTGATATAAGGTATCTATACGATGGGGCGAACCCGGATATGCTCTTCGCCAGATCAATCAACCGACAGACAGGAGGTGCCGCATGCCAGAAAAAATTAAAACTGTTGAGGATATGAGCATCTGGGAAGATGCTCAGCAGATGCTCCGCAAAGCTGAACGTGATGGAATCGAAACAGCCTGGGATAGACTTGAAAAACAGACGCCCCACTGTACATTCGGAGAATCAGGGGTCTGCTGCCGTATCTGCACCATGGGACCATGTCGAATCAGCAAAAAAGCCCCCCTTGGCGTATGTGGTGCTGATGCTGATGTCATTGTTGCCAGGAACTTCGGGCGATTTCTTGCCGGTGGTGCAGCAGGGCACTCAGATCATGGCCGTGACTGCATCGAAGCATTTCATGCGGTTGCCCATGGCGAGACCGAGGATTATCACATTAAAGATGAACAAAAGATGCTGCGCATAGCGGACGAGCTCGGTATTGGTACTGAGGGCCGTGAATTGCTGGACGTTGCCAAAGATCTGGCCGATGAATTTTTTGAAAGTTTCGGCAGTAAGCGTGAAGAGATCAGTTTCATCAACCGGGTACCGGAAAAACAACGGAAAAACTGGAAAAAACTTGGCATAATGCCGCGCGGGGTGGATCGCGAAATTACAGAGATGATGCATCGTACCCATATGGGCTGTGACAATGATGCCGCCAATACCATGCTGCAGGGTGCACGAATGTCCCTCGGTGATGGCTGGGCCGGATCCATGATTGCAACAGAAATCTCAGACATCCTCTTCGGCACGCCTTCTCCACGAAAGGCTCAGGTCAACCTGGGTGTTTTGAAAAAGGATCAGGTCAATATTCTGGTTCATGGTCACAATCCCATTGTTTCTGAAAAAATACTGGAAGCTGTCAACGAACCCGAACTGATAGATCTGGCAAAGGAAAAGGGAGCGGCAGGAATTAATCTTGCCGGTCTCTGCTGCACCGGCAATGAGCTGATGATGCGCCAGGGCATCCCCATGGCCGGTAATCACCTCATGACCGAACTGGCAATCATCACCGGGGCCGTTGAGCTGATCGTGGTGGATTATCAATGTATCATGCCAAGTCTTGTACAGGTTGGTAATTGCTATCACACCAAGATGGTCACCACCGCAGATAAGGCCAGGTTCACAGGTGCCGACCATGTGAAATTTGAAATGCAGAACGGTATGGAGCAGGCACGGAAGGTTGTCCGAATGGCCATTGAACTCTATGGCAGACGAAACCATGACCGTGTTGAAATCCCTGTGGAACCGGTGGATATCATGACCGGGTTTTCCAATGAAGCACTCCTTAATGCCCTCGGTGGCTCACTCACGCCACTCATTGACGCCATCAAAGCCGGTAAGATCCGGGGCGCTGTTGGCATCGTCGGATGCAACAACCCAAAGTATAAACACGATTACTGCAACGTTAATCTCACCCGGGAACTCATCAAAAAAGATATCCTGGTCCTTGCCACCGGCTGTGTCACAACGGCTGCCGGAAAAGCAGGACTTCTTGTGCCGGAGGCCATTGAACAGGCAGGTCCCGGGCTCAAAGAGATCTGCGGGAGTCTTGGTGTCCCACCGGTTATTCACATGGGGAGTTGTGTTGATAACGCACGGATTCTTCAATTGGCCGCATTACTGGCCAATGAACTAGGGGTAGCCATTTCAGATCTGCCGTTGGCCGCCTCATCGCCGGAATGGTATTCTGAAAAAGCGGCAACCATTGGCACCTATGCCGTGGCATCCGGCATCTACACCCATCTTGGTCATCCACCCAATATTACAGGGTCACCCATTGTCACTAATCTGGCTTTAGAAGGACTTGACGACCTGGTTGGTGCCTGTTTTGGTATAGAGCCTGATCCGTTTAAGGCTGCTGAACTCATTGATGAACGGATCAAAATAAAACGTAAGGGACTTGGACTTGAAGAATGATTGGGGAGAATAAAAAACACTTGCGAAGAATTGTTGATCTCACTCTTCTTCGCAAGTGGATATTCTCTTGATAGCAGGAAGTTGTTTAATACCACCATATTGAATTTTGAATAAAGGCAACCCTTTCTACGGAAATATCTTTCAGGACTACCCACCTTCAGTCCCTCTTAGACCCTACGTTGCAGCATACTGGCATATCAACAACAGCAGCGGCTCAACCATTCATCTTCCGGTTGTGCCGGATGGCTCAAGTGATATTATTTTCTACCTCAACAGCAACGATTCACCCTTTGTTGTTGGCTTGATGAGTCGTGCTCAACTCATTGAGACACCTGATGCCATACAGCTTTTTGGGATCCGCTTTTGTCCGGGAGTCTTATCTTTTCTCCTTGAAACGGATATGCGTGAACTGACAAATATCACCAGGCCCCTTGACCAGTTCAGCAGAAACCCCTTTGGTAGGCTGCGCATTAAAAAAAATCCAGTTAGCCAGCTTCTGGCTGAGAGCAACCGGATCATTGAAGAGGAGATAAATAAAACCACCTTTCATGACACAATTTTAACAATTATCCGTAAGCTCAGTTCCTCTCCTGAACTCTCCATCTCCAGCCTGGCCCGGGAATATGGTATCCACCCCAAGAACCTTGAAAGGCTCTTTTACAGACACATTGGCATTTCTCCAAAAAAATTTGGTGGAATCATGCGCTTTTACAAGGCCCACAAGCACCTTCTTCATAATGGCCTGCAGGATCTGGTCACCACCTCCCTTGAGTCCGGCTACTTTGACCAGTCTCACTTTAACCGGGAGTATAAAAAACTCACCGGCACCCACCCCACCAGCAACACAATGTCTATTCTGTACAATACTCCCTCTGAGTAAACTGTTAGAGTCGTCCTCACAACACCACAAACTCATTTCAGGAGGACAGTATGGAACTTTGCTCACTTACCCCCAATCTGATGGTTGAAGATGTCAACAGGACGATCAACTACTACCGGGAGGCCCTTGGATTTTCCCTGCTCATGGCCGTTGATGAGGAAAAAAATATTCATTTATCAGATCTGCCGAAGGATAAAACCGCCATATATGCCCAGCTTTCAAGGGATTCAGTTGAGATCATGGTGCAGCAGCAGAAAAGTTTGGCAGAAGATATCCCAGCCCTTGCCAATCATCCAATTTCCGCCTCTGCAACTCTTTATATATCCGTAAAAGATATTGAGAAACTGTACAGTGAGATTCTACCAAAAGCTGACTGCGTCAAAAAACTGTCGACAACCTGGTACAACATGCAGGAATTTTTTATCCGGGACATTAACGGCTATATTCTGGGATTTGCCGAGGAGCTGAACTAAAAATCGTATAATAAAATTGCAGCCCAAGGACCATGGAGTACGAGATGACAGCAAAACTTGACCTGAAAAAAGAACGCAAAGAACTTTACTCTGTCTCAAAGGTGAACCCGGTGCTTGTAGAGGTTCCCCAACAAAAAATCATCGCCATAGACGGTATGGGTGATCCCAACAGTGCGGCCAGCTATCAGGAGGCAATAGAGACCCTCTTCCCCATAGCCTTCAAAATCAAATTCCTTTCCAAAAATGAACTGGCAAAAGACTATGTTGTCATGCCCCTTGAGGGGCTCTGGTGGGCTGAGGATATGGGTCAATTCTCCCCGGAAGACAAAAGCGGCTGGTTATGGAAAAGCTTTATTGTTCAACCTGATTTTATAAATGAAGCACTTTTTGAAAAGGCCCTGAACGAGGTCAAAAAGAAAAAGAAGCTGCCGGCCCTTGATAAAATCAGGCTTGAAACACTCAACGAGGGAACTGGTGTTCAGATACTGCATATTGGCCCTTACTCGGAAGAAGCGCCAACCATTGCAAAGCTGCATAAGTTTGCCAGAGAGAATCACCTGTCATTTGACGGACAAAAACAGAAACACCATGAGGTCTATCTGAGTGATGTCCGCAGGGTAGCCCCGGAAAAACTCAAAACAATTATCAGACAGCCCGTGGTGCGGGAAAGATAGACACCAGTAGCAAAAAACAACAACAAGGCCAACCCATGGGGTCCCCCCCACTTCTCATCAGGATGAATTGCTTTCTAAATCCGGCTCTTCCTTGTTGATCTTGTCCTCAATGGCTGCTATCCCATCGATCAACTGATTGTAACGGGCAACCTGTTCATCGGTGGAAAAACGGATGTGGGTCCCGTCTGTCTGCCAATCCTGCTGATTAATACGAAGAAAATCAATAAATTCAAGCATTGATTGCCCCCGCTGCTGGTGAAGTGCCATCAGGGTATGGACAGCTGTGTCCCTGGCATCGATGGCGGATTGATACTGTTCCAGGTAAGCATTCCGAACCCGCCAGGGAGTGGTCCTGGAATAGTCACCGACTCTTACCTTTACCTTCTCAGGTGCCTGTTCAAAGTAAACCTCGTAAGAATGAGCCTGATCTATATAGTTACTGGTCTTCTCAGCATAGGCATCGAGCTCTGCAACGTCCAGACTGCCCAGCTTTCCAAATAACTCATTTGATGCTGTAAGGGAGACCAGAAAAGGTGCCGAGGCCTGCTCTTCCTCCTGACCGACAAAGGCCGCAATCTCTGAGTGAAATGTCTTGATGCCTTCAATAATCTCAGTTTTTTCCATGACCACTCCCACACAACTGATGCAGAAGAGGATGGTGAGACTTATATTGAACAAGATGGACGGCAGTCGTCTGGATTTAAATGGGAAGGAAAGCACAGAGGAAATAATCAGAGAGCCGAAAAAAAATTTCACAAAGGCAGTGATGACTTCGACAATAGCTTCTTTACCATCCCCACCCAGCTGATACTCCAGTTGATGGTAGGCAAAGGCTCCAAAGAGGAGGGTTACAACAGCGAGATAGATCCGGCTGAATCTGGTCAGTGTATTTTTTTTATCCATGGAAGAACTCATTTGAGGTTTAAAAATTTACAAATTTCATCAACCTACTATGATTCTGTTGGTCATCAAACTTAATTTTGACTTTATGCACGCATCTGATTTGATTCTATGACAGATGACTATCAATAACCCCAGCAGGGCAACAACATGAAAACAATTGACTTACGAAGTGATACGGTCACCAGGCCCGATGACGCCATGCGGGCCGTTATGGCAGCCGCCGAGGTGGGTGATGATGTTTTTTCCGAAGACCCGACCATCAACCGTCTGGAAAAAATGACAGCAGACCTGCTGGGAACCGAAACAGCAATTTTTGCTCCAAGCGGCACCCAGAGCAACCTTCTTGCCCTGTTGTCCCACTGCGCCAGGGGAGATGAGTATATCGTCGGCCAGCAGGCCCACACCTACCGATACGAGGGAGGAGGTGCGGCCGTTCTGGGATCCATCCAGCCGCAGCCCATTGAACTCGAGGAAGACGGCACCCTGGATCTTGACAGTGTCGCCAGCTATATCAAGCCCGATGATTTCCACTTTGCCCGCACCAGCCTGCTCTGCCTGGAAAACACCCAGGCCGGTAAGGCCCTGCCTATGGACTATCTATCCAGGGCGTCGGCCTTTGCCCGGAAAAAGGATTTGAGCATACACCTGGACGGGGCACGCATCTTCAACGCCGCCGTCAAAATGGACGTAGAACCAACTGAAATCGCACGCCATTTTGATACGGTATCCGTCTGTCTTTCCAAAGGACTGGGCGCACCGGTTGGTTCCCTTCTGTGCGGGCCGCGGTCCATCATTGACGAGGCAAGAAAGTGGCGTAAAATGCTTGGCGGCGGCATGCGCCAGGCAGGTATTGTTGCTGCCGCCGGTATTTATGCCCTTGAAAACAACCGGTTGCGACTGGCAGAAGATCATGACAATGCCGGGCTGCTGGCAAAAGGACTGGCTGAAATTGATAAGATCAGGGTCTCTTTCCATCCCCTTCAGACCAACATGGTGTATGTGACCATAGCCCCGAAGGATGCTGAACGTCTGGCCTCATTCCTCAATAACCAGGGAATTTCGATCCTGCCCGGGTCAACACTGCGGCTGGTCACTCACAGGGACGTGAACCGGCAGGACATTGATTTCGTCATCGATGTCGTTAAAAAATTTTACGCATAATTTTGTAACTGTTCAGTGTAATGGGTAATTTGCCACCCTTACTTAATAGCCAGTTAATTTTTTTAAGAAAAATTTTCAGACAGGCCCCATTAAAAATTGTCATAAACAGCGACAGATCGACACCTGCATATCATACCTGAGGGGGGTGCACCCTTCTTGCAGGATGTTCATTCCACTGGTAAGTTACGCCAACATAAAAAAACGTCCGACCGGTCAACAAAACAGGTAGCACCAGTATATGACAAAGGCCCCCAAACTTACCCCTATGCTCCAGCAATACCTGGAGATCAAAGAGCAGCACCAGGACACCCTTCTCTTTTACCGGATGGGGGATTTCTACGAGATGTTTTTTGATGACGCCGAGGTTGCCTCAAAGATCCTCGGCATCACCCTGACAGCAAGAAACAACAAGGGTGACGCGGCAAAGATTCCCATGTGCGGTGTTCCCCACCATGCGGCAACAGGCTACCTTGCCAAACTGGTCAGGGCTGGCAAACGGGTGGCCATCTGCGAACAGACCGGGGATCCCAAGGCAACCAAGGGAATCGTCAAACGGGAGGTCGTCCGTGTGGTCTCACCCGGCGTTGCCACCGATGAAGAACTGCTCGACGACAAGGACAACCTCTATGTCGCAGCCCTCAGCTGCAAGGTCAAAAAACAGGAGATTGTATTCGGGCTCAGTTTTCTTGATCTCTCCACCGGTGAATTTCTAATCGGTGAATTTGTCGAGACAAGCTCACAAGGTGACGAAATCATCGACCAGCTCACCCGAATGAACCCGGCTGAACTGCTCATCAGCGAGGATGACAATGAACAGCTGGAGCCGCTCCTGGAAACAGCCCGTATCCTGATCCCCGAGCTGTGCATCACCCAACGCGACAACACTCTTTTCCATCTCGGAGATTGTCGGGACCTGCTGCTCGACCACTTCGGGGTGGTCAATCTGGAAGGGTTCGGCTGCGGCGCCATGAGCCAGGGTATCATCAGCGGCGGCGTTCTCCTCGACTATATCCAGGACACCCAGAAGAGCGACCTTGACCATATCGAAAAACTCACTCCCATTGACCTGGAATCCGTTCTCCAGATCGATGACGCCTCCCGCCGCAACCTGGAACTGACCCAGACCATTATAGGCGGGAAACGTGCCGGCTCTTTGCTGTCCGTACTCGACCATACAGCCACCCCCATGGGAGCCAGACTGCTCAAGCAGCGCATTCTTTTTCCGCTCCAGGATATCACGCGGATCACCCGCCGCCTGGATGCGGTGGCCTTTCTCTACGGTAACTCCGGGATAAGGAAGCAACTGCGGGAACAGCTCGAATCGGTCTACGACCTTGAGCGGCTCAACTCGAAAATGGTGCTGGCCAGCGGCAACGGCCGCGATCTGCTGGCCATGAAACAGTCACTCTCACTGCTGCCTGCTTTCAAAACAGTGCTGGCGAAATGTTCCACAGACAAACTGCAGCTGATCGGTGAAGAACTTGACCCGCTGGCAGAGCTGCACCAGTTGCTGGAAGCCGGCATCAACGAGGAACCGCCGGTCACAGTACGGGAAGGAAATCTGATCAAGGCCGGCTACAATGGGGAGCTCGACGAGCTGCTGCTCATCCTCCGTGACACCAAGCAGTTGATCCTCGAGCTGGAGAACAAGGAACGCCAGGCAACAGGCATAGCTAAGCTTAAAATCGGCTTCAACAGGGTTTTCGGCTATTTCCTCGAAGTCAGCAAAGTGCACGGTGACAAGGTACCTGACCACTATATCCGCAAGCAGACCCTGGCCAACGCGGAGCGATTCATCACTCCGGAGCTCAAGGATTTTGAGGCAAAGGTGCTCGGTGCCCAGGAAAAACGGCTGGAGCTGGAGTATCAGCTTTTCATTGACATCCGCAACCGGGTGGCCAGCCAATCCGCCACCATCCTCAAGACCGCCCAGCTGCTTGCCCAGGTTGACTGTCTTGCCGGACTCTCCGAGGTCGCCAAACAGTACAACTACCAGCGTCCCCTGGTGGATGACGGGGAGGAACTGATCATCACCGAGGGACGCCACCCGGTCATTGAACGTTCCATGGCCACCGGTAAATTCGTACCCAACGACATCCATCTCAACCAGGATGACCAGGAACTTCTCATTATCACCGGTCCCAACATGGCCGGAAAATCTACCGTACTGCGCCAGACCGCACTCATCACCCTCATGGCCCAGATGGGTTCATTTGTCCCTGCCGACTCCGCCCATATCGGCGTGGTCGACCGGATTTTCACCCGGGTCGGAGCCATGGATGATCTGCGCCGGGGCCAGTCAACTTTCATGGTTGAGATGAACGAAACCGCCAACATCCTCAACAATGCCACCGATAGGAGCCTGGTCATCCTTGACGAGATCGGTCGCGGCACATCAACCTATGACGGCCTCTCCATCGCCTGGGCCGTTGCCGAGGACCTCGTCACCAAGTCAGGCCGTGGAGTCAAGACGCTCTTTGCCACCCATTATCATGAGCTGACCGACCTGGTCCGCACCGAAAAAGGGGTGAAAAACTTTTCCATTGCGGTCAGGGAGTGGAACGACACCATCATCTTTCTCCACAAACTGATCGAAGGCGGGACCAACCGAAGCTACGGCATCCAGGTGGCGGCTCTTGCCGGTGTTCCGGTAAGAGTGGTCAAACGAGCCGATGAAATCCTTAAAAATATCGAAAAAAACGAGTTCAATCAAGACGGTCAACCAATGCTGGCCAGGGAACAACGACCTGGAAAATCCAGGAAACGGCATCATCCCAGCCAACTCTCCCTGTTCCCGCCGCCCTGCGACCCCATACGAAATAAGCTGGAAGAGACGGATATCGACAGCCTCTCCCCGAGAAATGCAATCGAACTGCTCTACGAGCTTAATGAACTTCTGACCGGGGAGTGAGTTGTCATCCCAATACGATACAGGAAATTATTTCCACAAACTCCAACACACTGGAACTGGCCCGTAGAATATTTTATGTTTGTTATTTCTAGGAGTTAATGAGGAATTTCATATCCTTCTATCCATAACAAATCCAATTTAGTGATCCATTTAACCGACTAAGGACAATTTTTTTGCCAAGGTGACAGTTTTTCTGTATAATTACCTAAATTTTTAGCCGGTAATACTCCGGTTTGCCTGACATGCTCCCAGCCCATTGCCATCCATGAAACAACTTCTTATCCTTCTGGCCCTGACGTTTTTCATCCCATTGGGTCACCCATCCCTGCTCTCAGCCGCAAACGGTGTCAAAAGTGTTGAACAGGAATCCAGTCCGGAAAAACGATACGAACAGGCAAAGTATTACTACAAGCAGCTTGAGTCCGCGCCCCTGGGTGAATCCCGTGAGAACTGGCTTAAGGGCGTAAGAAGCTTCCGCAAACTTTACCTCTCCCATCCCAAATCAGAATTTGCAGCGGCCAGCCTGTTTATGCTCGGCAGGATGTACTTCCAGATGTACATCCGCTTTCAAACCGTCATCGACCTGGATGAATCTCTCTCCTACTACCGGGATGTTGCCAATCTCTTTCCGGAAGATCGATTGGCTGATGATGCCTTATACAAGGTCGGCCGTATTCTTCAGACCGAAAAAAATTCACCGGAAAAGGCCGCCACAGTCTTTAAGCGGATCATGACCAGCTACCCCGACGGCGACTTTCATCCCAAAGCGGCTGATTCACTCAAGATACTCTCCCAGGAAAATAATATACCGCTGCCAAACGTCATGACCCGGCAAAGTCAGCTCAACACGTTGACCACGGTACTGCCGGTGAAGTACTGGTCCTCCAAGGATTACACCCGCGTTGTTATCAAGGCGTCCGGGCCGGTCACCTATAAAGAGAGGCTTCTTGAAAAAATGGGTGGCAAACCGCGCCGCCTCTATATCGATTTCAACAGCAGTTATATCGAGCCGCGCTTCCGCTCACCGATTCCCATTGAAGATGGACTCCTCAAGAGAATTCGCACCGGCCAGTTCTCTCCGGACACCGTCCGTGTTGTCCTCGATATCCAGTCGATCTCAGATTTCAAAATCTTCAGCCTGCCTGACCCCTTCCGGGTTGTGGTCGATGTCAGAGGGCAGTCAACCGGTCAGGCAGCGGCTGCTTCCAAACCTCCCAAACAGGTGTCTGCTGCTCCCCGGACAGGAGACGAGGTTTCCGCACCGGCAATTACCTCGTCTGAGACCGTCGAGACCAGGATTGAACAACCTGAGCAAGCTGATATCAATGGCACTGTTGTCATACTCAGGGCGGGCAAAAAAAATCCGGTCTTATCAGGCAAAAAAGGTTCCGGCCAAACAAAAGAAAAAATGGGGACCGGCGGCCCTGCCCTATCTCTTGCCCAGCAGCTTGGTCTTGGCGTCAATCGCATCGTCATCGACCCGGGCCATGGCGGAAAAGATCCCGGAGCCACTGCCAATGGCCTCAAAGAAAAAAATATCGTCCTTAAGGTCGCCCAGCGGTTGGCTCCCATTCTCAAGAAACGACTTAACTGCGATGTCATGCTGACCCGGACAAACGACCGGTTCCTGGCCCTTGAAGAGCGTACTGCCATCGCCAACGCCAACAGTGCCGACCTGTTCGTCTCCCTGCACGTCAATGCCCACCCCTCAAAAAATGTCCACGGCATGGAGACCTATTTCCTCAATCTCAGTACCAATGCCGAGGCCATGCGGGTGGCGGCCATGGAAAATGCAACATCTACCCACCAGATGAGTGACCTTCAGGATATCCTCTCTGATATCATGAAAAACTCAAAGATCAATGAGTCATCCAGATTGGCCCAACATGTCCATAATGCCCTCTATGGCGGATTGAAGCGATCCGACTTCAACAAGATCAAAAGTCTTGGTGTAAAGCAGGCGCCTTTTTACGTCCTGATCGGTGCCCAGATGCCGGCCATACTCATTGAAATCGGCTTCATCTCCAACCCCAACGAGGCCGACTACATGCAGAATGACAAGTTTCTTGAACAGGTGGCGGCAGGAATCGAACGCGGTATAACCGCCTACATCCACTCCACCACTGCCAGCCTGTAACCCGGTCTAAACAAAAACTGCCAGCTGTTCTTCTTGGCTGTTTAATTGCTTGCAACTATTCAGCAGCACCCACATTATGGCCGATCAGACCGCCTCGAGTAGCACAAGTACGCTTCGTCAGCCTGCTTGACCACACTGCGGGCCCTGCTGAACAGTTACAGTTCCCTGCTTAGGGACGCACCCAGTTTTACGCTGAATAATTACAATTGCTTAACGTCCTGACTCAATAAAAAAAGGCCCGCTGCCAATGGGCAGCGGGCCTTTTTTTATTAATGCTCTGTACTACTTTTTACCAGTCTATCTGGTCGCAGAGAAACTCCCTGTCATCCTTGAGATCACGCCCCTCCAGATACCGCTCGATGGATTCGGCAACCACCTTACCCTGGTAGACCGCCTTGGCCACGGTCTGTGGCCCAAGGACGTTGTCACCTCCCGCAAACATCCATTCCAGGGATGTCTGCAGGGTCTGGGGGTCGGTGTGGTAGGTGCCCCACGAGGTGAGATTGAGTCCCTCAACACCTTCATCTGCATTATGGTCAACGCTCTGGGAGATGGCAGGGACCAGGGTATCTGCGGCGATAAGGAAATTTGACCCCTCCACCACCACCGGACGGCGGCGACCTGAATCGTCAGGCTCACCAAGCTCCATACGGATGCACTCCACTTTTTTCAGTTTTCCGTTTTCGGAGTGGATCTTGACCGGGGCGGCAAGGAAATCGATTCGTACCCCCTCCTCCAGCAAATGATGAATCTCAGCGATGGATGCAGGCATCTCACTGCGTGAACGGCGGTAGAGAATAAAGACATTGGAGGAGCCGCGGCGCAGGGAGGTGCGGGCAACATCGATAGCCACATTTCCACCACCTACGACAACTACATTCTTACCAATGTCAAGATCTTCGCCAAGGTAGACCCTCCTCAGGTAATCCACTCCATGGATGACGCCCTCAGTGGACTCCTCATCATCGAGACCGAGCTTACGGCTGGCGTGGGCGCCAACCCCATTGAAAATGGCATCAAAACCTTCATCCCGCAGATCCTGGATGGTTTTGTCGCGTCCAATGACCACGTCGGTGTGCAAAGTAACACCGCAATGTCTGAGCGCATCGATTTCGGCATTGATGATCTCACGCGGCAACCTGAATGGTGGGATACCGACGGTGAGCATACCTCCATAAATGGGCAGGGCCTCAAAGACAGTACAGGGAATCCCTTTCTGGGCCAGCCAGTAGGCTACCGTCATCCCGGCAGGACCGGAACCGATGACAGCCACCTTTTTATTACCGGGCAGCGAACAGGCCCTGTGCATAGGCTTCTCATGCTCGACCATCCAGTCGACCAGGAAGCGTTCAAGCATACCGATGGCCACCGACTGCCCCCTTCCCTTGCCACGAACACAGGATCCCTCACACTGGAACTCGTGTGGACAGACCCTTGAACAGATGGCAGGCATGGACGAGGTCTCGCGCACCTTCCAGTAGGCCTCTTCAAACTTCTTTTCCCGCAGCAACTTGACGAATGCAGGAATATTGTTATGAATTGGACAGGCCTGAATGCAGGTTGGTTTTTTGCATTGCAGGCACCGCTCGGCTTCAAGAACCGCGGTGAATTCGTTATATCCTGAGACGATTTCATCAAAGTTGTGGACCCTCTCCTCAGGGGTCGTCTCTACCGGCATCTGCCGGGCAATTGCCATACGTTCTTTTGCCTTCATTGAAACCCTCAGCTAAATAGAATCTTTCAATCAATAAAATTTATACTTTGAGATAAAAAAAAAGGTCGCTCCTTTCGGAACGACCTTTTTCTATTACCATATCAGCTGGATTATGACAAGTTCGCTGCCTTCATCCTTGCTAAAGCTCGCTGCAGAGCAGCTTCGGCTCTTACAACATTGATCTTTTCACTATGCTGCTTTGATTGGGCAAGTCTTTTTTCAGCCCGCTCTTTTGCCTTCATAGCCCGATCAACATCAATCTGGCTTCCAAGTTCGGCACTCTCAACAAGAAAAGTAATCTTGTTATTGGAGACCTCACAAAAACCACCGCTGATCATCAGATTTTCACGCTTCTTACTCTCTTCGTAACTTAAGATACCAGTCTTAATGGTAGAGAGAAAAGGGGCGTGATTGGCGAGCACACCGAAGTCACCTCCGTAACCCGGGGCGTTGACAATATCAACGTCTTCGTTGACAACCGCCCCTTGGGGAGTGACGACTTCTAATCGTATCTGTTGTGCCATTATATTACCCTCTCTTCAATAAGTTGGGATTATGCCTTAGCGCTTGCTTCCTTCTCAAGGGCCTCGTCAATACCTCCAACCATGTAGAAGGAGTTTTCAGACATTTCATCATGCTTGCCTTCCAGGATCTCTTTGAAGCCCTGGACACAATCGGCAACCTTTACAAATTTACCATCCATACCGGTGAAAACCTCGGCAACGGTAAAGGGCTGGGAAAGGAAACGCTGAACCTTACGGGCACGTCCAACGAGCACCTGATCTTCCTCGGAAAGTTCATCCATACCAAGAATAGCGATGATGTCCTGGAGGTCCTTGTACTTCTGAAGGGTGATCTGTACGCCACGGGCAACATCGTAGTGTTCCTCACCGACAACGTTGGGATCGAGGATCCGTGAAGTGGAGTCAAGAGGATCAACCGCAGGGTAAATACCAAGCTCAGCAATCTGACGGGAAAGAACAACTGTTCCGTCAAGGTGAGCAAAGGTAGTGGCCGGTGCGGGATCGGTCAAGTCATCAGCAGGGACGTAAACACACTGTACAGCGGTAATGGATCCCTTGGTGGTGGATGTAATCCTCTCCTGCAGGCCACCAAGATCGGTGGCGAGAGTCGGTTGATAACCAACAGCAGACGGGATACGTCCGAGAAGGGCTGAAACCTCGGAACCGGCCTGGGTGAAACGGAAGATATTATCAACGAAGAACAGCACGTCCTGTCCCTCTTCATCACGGAAATACTCAGCAGCGGTAAGACCGGTCAGGGCAACACGGGAACGGGCTCCGGGAGGCTCTGTCATCTGACCGTAAACGAGCGCGGCCTTGGGCAGTACGCCTGATTCCTTCATCTCATGGTACAGATCGTTTCCTTCACGGGTCCGCTCACCAACGCCGCAGAATACTGAGATTCCACCGTGGTGCATGGCAATGTTGTTTACCATCTCCATCATGATAACGGTCTTACCACAACCGGCACCGCCGAACAGTCCCATCTTACCACCAAGTGGGAAGGGAACCAGCAGATCGATAACTTTGATGCCGGTCTCAAGAACCCTTACCTCGGTGTCCTGCTCGGTGAACTCGGGAGCCGGACGGTGAATGGGCATCGATTTATCGGACTTGATCTCGCCCAGGCCATCAACGGCACGGCCAACAACGTTCATGATCCGACCGAGAGCCGGCTCGCCGACCGGAATGGTGATCGGCAGTTCGGAGTCACGTGCCTCCATGCCGCGAACCAGACCATCGGTTGCGTCCATGGCGATGCAGCGACAGACATTGTCACCGAGATGCTGGGCAACTTCAATAACCAGGTTGTCAGCCACATCGGAGATGCCGGGATTGGAGACAAACAGCGCGTCCATGATCCTCGGCAGTTTTCCGGGTTCAAACTCAACGTCGACGACCGGGCCAATTACTCTTGTGATTTTTCCTACGTTTTGATCACTCATCGGGATTTCCCCTCCTCAATCTATTTAAATTCAAGTCGCAGTTTTTATCCCTTAAGGGCCTCGGCACCGCCGACAATATCCATCAAATCTCCAGTAACCGCTGCCTGTCTGGCCTTATTGTAGACCAGGGTGAGATTATCTACAATATCCTTACAGGCGTTGGTCGCATTATCCATCGCAGTCATCCGGGCTGCATGTTCACTGGCTCCAACCTCAAGTGTTGCATGATAGATCATGACGTTGAGGTAGAGCGGCTGCATGACATCCATGATCTCTTCCGTGGAAGGTTCATAGATATACTCGCCACTGATTTTTGACTGCTCTGCCTCGTCTTCATCCGCTACCGGCTGAATGGGCAGAAAATCCTGAGAAACCGGTCTCTGTATGGCGACGGATTTAAATTCACCGTAGATGATCTCCACCTTGTCGGCGCCGCCGGCAAGAAAATTCTCAGAGACCTCACTTGCAATCTCACGGGCATTGAACATCTCAAAGGTCGACATGATATCGGGATAGGCCTTGCGAACCTTGCCGGTCTTCCGGAAAAAAGCGGCTCCCTTCTTACCAACGCAGACCAGGCTCACTTCCTTGCCCTCTGCCTCATAGGCAGCAATTTTTTTCTCCGTCATCTTATTGATGTTGGAGTTAAAGGAGCCGCACAGGCCTCGATCAGAGGTGACAACGACCAACTCAACCCTGGATACATCCCGATCTTCCATGAGAGGAAAGGATGCGGTATTGGCTCCACCGGAGAGATTGGACATTGCCTCGTTGAACTTGGCGGTATATGGACGAAATGCCTCCATCTTTTCCTGAGCCCCCCGCAACTTGGCGGAGGCCACCATGTTCATGGCCTTGGTGATCTGCGATGTCTTTTTGACACCAACAATCTTGTTTTGTACGTCTTTTAAACTCGGCATGGCAGGTTCTGTCCTCTATTTAGTTTAAACCTTTAGTTGCCTTAAAAGTTTCTCCAAAGCTATCAAGTGCCGTATTCAGCTTGTCCTTGATGGCGTCGGTGAATTCTTCCTGGTCCTTCAGGTCGGCAAAGATAGAGGCGTCATTGGACTCGATGTAGCTGTACATCTCCTGCTCATAATCCTTCAGGGTATCTACCGGCAGGCTGTCAAGATAGCCGTTGGCGCCGGCATACAGGATGGTTACCTGCTTCTCCATGGACAGCGGCTGATACTGGGGCTGCTTGAGAATCTCGACAAGACGCTCACCACGAGTCAGCTGGGCCTGAGTGGCTGCATCAAGATCGGAACCAAAGGCGGCAAAGGCGGCCAGTTCACGATACTGAGCCAGATCGAGACGAAGCGTTCCTGCAACCTGCTTCATCGCTTTCACCTGGGCGGCACCACCAACCCGGGATACGGAAAGACCAACGTTGATCGCCGGACGAACACCGGAGAAGAACAGGTTGGGCTCAAGGTATACCTGGCCGTCGGTAATGGAGATAACGTTGGTCGGGATAAAGGCGGAAACGTCACCGGCCTGGGTCTCGATGATCGGCAGCGCGGTCAGAGATCCGGCACCGAGCTCGTCGTTAACCTTGGAGGAACGCTCGAGCAGACGGGAGTGGTTGAAGAAGATGTCACCGGGGTAGGCTTCACGTCCGGGCGGACGACGAAGCAGCAGTGACAGTTCACGATAGGAAACAGCCTGCTTGGAGAGATCGTCATAGATGATCAGAGCGTGCTGGCCGTTGTCACGGAAATACTCACCCATGGAGGTACCGGCAAACGGTGCGATGTACTGCATCGGTGCGGGATCAGAGGCACAGGCGGCAACGA
>JBDLID010000002.1:0-54725 GCA_039715055.1 Thermodesulfobacteriota bacterium
GTAGAAAAGATCAAGATTCTGCTTGAGATGATCAAGTTCAAGCTGACTGTCTTTGCGATGCCCTTTGCCCTGATGGGAGCATTTCTGGCGGCAGACGGTCTGCCGCAACCGATGGTCTTTGTCTGGGTGGTTCTTGCCATGGTTGGTGCCCGTACAGCTGCCATGGGTTTTAACCGTATCATTGACCAGCATTTTGATGCCGCAAATCCACGGACCGCAAATCGAGCAATCCCTGCAGGGGAGATCCGCCAGATTGAGGCATGGCTGATGGTGGTCATCGCCTCACTGCTGTTTTTCTTTTCAGCCTTCATGCTCAACAGCCTTACTTTGAAACTGGCCCCGGTTGCTCTGGGACTGACTTTTTTCTACTCACTGACTAAGCGGTTTACCTCTTTCTGCCATCTTGTCCTCGGTGTTGCCCTTGCCTTTTCACCACTTGGCGGCTGGGTTGCCGTATCCGGAAGTCTGACTGGTTTTCCCTGGGTCTTGTCACTTGGCGTCCTCTTCTGGGTTGCCGGTTTTGATACCATCTATGCCTGCCTGGATGCTGATTTTGATCGTGAGGCCGGGCTTCACTCCCTGCCGGCCAGACTGGGACGTGAGAATGCTTTTAGAATGGCGGTGTTTTTTCATGTTCTGGCCTTTGGCCTGTTTACTGCCACCGGCCTGGTCTGCAAACTCAATATTTTTTACTATGTTGGTATTATAGTGACTGCGGCCGCTCTTTTTTACCAGCACATCGTGGTTAACCCAAAGGACCTTTCCCGGATCCAGGTGTCCTTTTTTTCAATGAACGGGGTGATCAGCCTGGTTCTATTTATCGCCACCCTGTTATCTCTTTTTACCGATTGAGCCTGATGACGATCATCCAGTCGAACTGCAGGAGTATCACTGTTCTTGTCTGTCTCCTGATTATATTAAGTTTGCGTTTGTCGTCTGGAGAGGCATCTTCCAGGATTGAGCCGCTTAATGTCAGCCTGCTCGATACAGTCTATCAGGAACAGGAAAAGCTGTTTTATGAGATTGCCTGGACAGGCGGTGTCAAAATTGGTGAGATGAGTATTGAAATAAAAAAAACCGGGCCTGAGCGTTTTGTCATTACCGGCCGGGTGAAAGACTCAGGTCTGTTTCATTTGATCTATCCGGTTGATGACACATTTGTCACGACCATCAAAGGACCTCGTAGGCTGCCGATCCAATATGATGTGGTGCAGAGGGAAGGGCGGGACAGGCACATCGTACGCAAAACCTATTACAGGCACAAAGAGGGGCATGTTCGCTATCAGAAAAACATAGAGCCCTGGCGTACTTTTATAATCAGTGGTCCGGTACATAACGAGTTCTCATCATTTTTCTACACCCGTGCTCTATCTCTTGAAAGGGATCATGCATTCATGGTACCTACCTTTGCCGATAAAAAGCGTAATGAGGTAATGGTGGCGGTTCAAGAACGGGGATGCCTGGAAAAGACCCTGTTTGGCACCATCAGGACAGTTTCCGTTCTTCCTCAAATGACCTTCAAGGGATTGTATGACAAGAGCGGTGATACGGTGATCTGGTTCAGTGACGATCGCTGCAGGGTTCCAGTCAAGATCACCTCAAAGATTATTCTGGGATCTCTCACAGCCACTCTTGTTCGATATGAGAGCACGATCTGTCCATCAAGTGACAATGTAGAAGGTGCTGGTTGTCTGAAACCTCAACGGGCCTCCTTATTAATGGGCGAATAATTGCCCTGAAGGAGAAATTTTGACTGCAGAGTTAAATTTATATCAGTCTTTTAATTTGAGTTTTTTTGCAGAAGATAATCAACTAATTTATGGCGTGGACTGATTTAATGACTATATTGACCACCAATTTTTAGCCTGTTTGCAAAAATTCTTTCTGCTATACACTATTTCACAAGGAGATAACTATGAAACTAATACTATTGGGCGCCCCGGGTGCCGGAAAAGGCACTGTTGCTAAATTGTTGACCGCCATTGACGGGTCCGTTCAAATTTCAACCGGTGATATTCTTCGCGGTGCTGTTCAGGCCGGAACCGACCTTGGCAAAGAGGCTGAAGGCTATATGAAACGCGGTGATCTTGTGCCTGACTCCCTGATCATGGGAATAATGGAAAAACGACTTCAGGAACCCGATTGTGAAAAAGGTTTTCTGCTTGACGGCTTCCCGCGTACCATTCCGCAGGCCGAAGAGCTGACCCAGCTCCTTGCCAAGCTAGATATTAAGCTGGATATGGCCGTGGATATCGACGTTCCCCGTGATATTATCCTTGATCGGCTCTGTACCCGACGGACCTGTGAGAACAGTGACTGTCAGGCTATCTACAATGTAAAGTCCAATCCGACTAAGACCGAAGGGATCTGCGACAAGTGCGGATCCAAGGTTATCCAGCGCGAGGATGAAACTGAAGAGGCTATCTCTCACCGCCTTGAGACCTACAATGAAAAGACCTCTCCCCTGAAAGGTTTTTATGAGAAAGAGGGACTGCTGATGTCTGTTCCGGCTACAAACAGTGATGCGGTCATTGATGCCATCAAGGAAAAGCTTAGCCTGTAAGGTCGGTTATTCAGTTCATTGACACCGGCGTGACAGCCGGTGTCTAATTTTTAGAGGAGCAAAGACAATGACAGATTTCGTTTTATCAACAGACTTTGAAGATCTTGACCTGATCCATCGCGGCAAGGTTCGTGATATGTATGAGATTCCCGGTCATGATGACAAATTGCTGATGGTCGCCACAGACCGGATTTCCGCTTATGATGTGGTGATGGACGACGCGATCCCCGGAAAGGGAAAAATTCTGACCGAGTTGTCCCTTTTCTGGTTTGATTTGCTCGGTGACATTGTCGACAACCACCTGATCAGCGCCGAAGTTGATGAATATCCCGAGATCTGCCATCAGTACCGAGCCGAGCTTGTTGGGAGATCCATGCTGGTTCGCAAGACTAAACCGCTGCCGGTGGAGTGTATTGTGAGGGGCTATATCTCCGGCTCGTTCTGGAAGGCGTACCAGAAATCCAATATCGTTTGCGGCTTTGAACTGCCCGAGGGCATGGTGGAATCAGATCGTTTTGAAACGCCGCTTTTTACTCCTTCGACCAAGGCCGAACAAGGTCTTCATGATGAAAATATCTCCATTGAGACCATGGAGGAAATACTCGGGACTGAGCACAGTAAAGAAGTGGCCCGGATCAGTGTGGAACTCTATCAAAGGGCTGCCGATTATGCCCGCGACAAAGGGGTTATTATCGCCGATACCAAGTTCGAACTTGGAATTGATGGAGACCGGCTGATACTCATTGACGAGGTGCTGACACCGGATTCATCCCGTTTCTGGCCGGTTGATGAATATCGCACAGGGCAGGGACAACCCAGTTTCGACAAACAGTTTCTGCGGGATTATCTCTCCACACTTGACTGGGGAAAAACGCCTCCTCCCCCTCCTCTGCCTGGTGAAATTGTAGAAAAAACCCTGGCCCGCTATGAAGAGGCGGTGAAAAAAATTACCGGCTGATTATCCGTTAGAGTCTGACCACTTACCGTTCATAAAAACTGGCGGTGGATAATCTGCCGTAAAGGTGGACTGAAACAAGTGTCAGACTATCCCGGTCAGTCAGTCCGGCTGGGCTCAAATGGCATGGATTGGCAGAGCCTGGTGATTTCAGAGGTGAGGTCTTCGAGGATAACAGGTTTGGTCAGGTAGGCGTCCATTCCGGCCTCGAGGCAGAGTTGCTGGTGATCTGTTGTCTCCTGGGCAGTAAGAGCAATGACCGGAATCCGGCCACCGAATATTTTTTCTCGTTCACGGATAATTGTAGTGGCCTCAATGCCGTCCATGACCGGCATCCGTATGTCCATTATAATCAGATGTCCGCTTTTCTTCTCAAGATTCTCCAGAAGTTGTCTGCCATTTTCACTGACGATGACACACGCCCCCATCTCTTCCAGAAAGGCGGTCATCATTCGTTGATTGATAAACTCGTCTTCGGCCAGATGGATGACAACCCCTGTCAGGCAGTTATCTTTATCTGTTGCATTGGCAGCGCTCAAAGGCTCATCGCAGGCTGATTTTCTCGATCACTGTTTCTTTTCAAGGCACCCTCTATTTGATTCTAAGGTAAAAGTCAGTTCCCATTCCCTTGGTGCTTGCCTCAGATTTCACACCGTAAACGATTTTTCAGCCAACCGTATGTTTTGTATGTACACCGAATCAGTGATTACCTGTATATGAAAACAGCTATTTAACAAATAGTATCCTATCGTATTGAAGAGAAATTGAAAAAGAAATTTTGGTTTGCAAAGCTTCTGTTTTGCTATAGTGTCAATTCAATCGGTATGTAAACCACTTAACCTCCAATAAACTTAGGGGTTCCTTTCAATGGTGTGCTGCGAAAATTAAACTGAAGGGACCCTGAATACTGGAATAATAATGAAAAAAATCCTTCTTGCAGTTTGCGGTGCTCTCATTATAGCCCTGGTGGTCTTTTTCACCATTGGTCGTGATTACAAACCATTTTCAGCTGCTAAACTGCTGCCCCCTGATGTTTTATTGACCATTGAACAGCATGAACTGGATAAAATGGTCAAAGATTTCCAAGGATCACGTCTGGGAAAAAATATTGCGGCAATTGATGTGACTGCCCTTGCCGAAGGGTTCGGCCTGGGGCAGGAGGTTGACCGTCAACTCAATAAGTTAAAGAAAGAGGTTGATGAGTTTCTCAAATCACTGGTCTACCGTGAGTTTTTCGCCGAAGAGTTCACTGTTGCCCTTTTTCCCTTTGATGAAATTGACCCTTACCATCCTTATGAGGAATTTGAAAAACACTGTCTGATCATTTCCCGACCAGCCCATGACACTGCCATGCTCAAGTTGGCTTCAGCTCTTGTCTCAACAGAGACAGGAGAGGAGACAAAGCAGTACGGTAAACACTCCATCAAGCGTTATCAGCTTGACGAGGACCGTCGTTTGTCTGTGGTTACCATTGAGGGCCTTGTTGTTGCAGCCCTCAATGAAAGACTTGTGAGAAAGGTGATTGATCAGTATGACAGTGATGCGCCGTGCCTGGCAGAGGAGGTGGACTACATCGAGTTAGACCGGGCTCTTCCCCGGTCACACATCTTTACCTACCTGTCTGTACCCCTGTTAAAAGAAATGGCAGTTAATCTCTCAAATTCCCTTAAAAATCCTCATCATGAGCGGTTTGTCAAAGAACTTGAGCAGTGGAAGGGCTGGCGGGCTGCCGGCTATGGTGCTGAAAAAATTGGGGATATTATTACCGATCGCGGCATGATCCTTTACGATTCTGCCAGTCTTAGTGAACAGACCAGGGCCATGATCAATGCCAAGCCGACTGTGGATGCGGCCCTTGCCATAATACCGGAAGAGACCTTTTTTTATTACTGGACAAACAGTGTCAACTCCCGCCTGATTCTTGATATGTATCTTGAGCAGGCCGATCAGAACGGACAGCCGCGCAATGAGCTTATGGCCACCATCGATGCCCTGTTGAAAGATGAAATCGGGATGAGCACTGAAGAGATACTTGCAAGCCTTGGTGAGGAACTCTCCTTTCTGCTGGCACCCGGCAAGAAAGACCAGGCGCTGCCGCTGCCCGGTGTTGCAATGTTTCTCAAAACCGGCAACAGGGAGAACATTGAAAAGATGATATCCCGGCTGGTCGCCAAATACGACATTCCTCTTCAATCACTGGTTTATAAAGAGACCCAGTATCATACCTGGGGCGCAGCCCCCGGTGGTGCTGTTCAACCGGCCTACGGTTTCATCGACGACCACCTGGTTGTTGTCAGTCGTAAAGCGTTGTTCAAGCAGGTCATCGACACCCGCCAGGGTAAGCCCGGTCTCGCTGCCAGTAAAGATTTTCTTGCAGTTGGTGAAAAATTGAAAAGCGAAAATAATTCCATCACCTTTTGCAGGACTGAAAAGTTGATGGGAGTTTTGAAGGACCTCATTTTGTGGGGTGGTGGTTTTGCTGCTCTTCGTGGGCCTGATGCGGCTGCAAGGACCAAACTTGTGACAGACGGGTTTCTTCTTCCCCTGCTTGACGGGCTGGCCATGTACTCCCTGATTGGCAGCCACAGTCGCATTGAACCTGACAGGATCATCATTGAATCAACCACTCGAGTCACACCGTAGGTTGGATACGCACCTCTATTCTCATAATTTCTCAATTACGGCTTTAATCAATGGAAAAACTGGTTGCTGAACTCTCAGAGGTCATGGATTTCAAGGATACCACCGATATCGGTGATATTGTCCTTGTGGTTGCAAAGGAGCCTAAAATGCTGCTTTATGCTCAGGTGACAACCATTGAAAGGGATCGCACTAAAAAAGATGAATGGTGGCATGTGGGGCTGAATATGTTAGCCATCCCCCCGCAGAAAACAACCTGGACTCTTCGCACTTCCCAGATGACCGGCATGGAGATATTTACCATGGGTGGTGAGCAACGCTTTTTCAAGGCGGTTGATTTCGGTATTGAAGAGGTCCCCTCCACTCCGTCCCCAAAGGACAAAGTGACCAGGGGTGGACTCAAGCGAATCAAATAGGGAGAGGTGAGTTGAAAGAGAGAGCTCTGATCAGAGACATACGCTCTGGCAGGCAGGCTATAGGCGGACTGATCCGCGGTATTGGTGACGACTGTGCAGTTTTTCAGGCGCCGGCCGGGGATCGTGTTTTGCTCATGACCAGTGACACCCTTGTCGACGGGGTTCATTTTAACCGTGATTTCCATCCGGCTGAAAGTCTCGGCAGAAAATGCGTCAGTGTCAATCTCAGCGATATTGCTGCAATGGGGGCCTTGCCCTGTTATGCCTTGCTCTGTCTGAGCTTGCCGAACGACCTGCCGCGCAAGTGGCTTGACCAATGGCGGCATGGATTTGACACTCAGCTTGACGCTTTTTCCTGTGCCTTGATTGGTGGAGATACAACTGTGGGGCGGGATCTGGTGGTGACTGTCACCATCGTCGGTGCGGCACCGGAAGGCGACATACTTTACCGCAACCGGGCACAAAAAAATGATCTCGTCTGCGTCTCAGGCCCGCTTGGCTCGGCGGCCGCAGGACTGAGCCTTCTCCAGAAGGGAGTCAGGGAACAGGCTGGCGGCGGAGACAAAAAATTTAACCGTCTGTTCAAGGCCCACCTCGATCCCGAGCCTCTTGTGCGGCTGGGGTGTTTTCTTGGTCAAAGCGGGCTGGCTCATGCAATGCAGGACATCTCAGACGGCCTGGCAACGGACCTGGCCCATATCTGTACGGAGAGTGGGGTGGGAGCCGTGATTGAGGAGCAGTTCCTGCCCTGTGACCCACAGCTGCCCGTTGCCGCCGACCAGCTTGGTGTGAACCGGCTGGACTGGATGTTAAGAGGCGGTGAAGACTACCAGCTCCTTGCTGCCGTTGCTCCCGAACAGATCGACTCGCTCAACCGAGCCCTTGAGGAAAACGGTTTCTCACCTCTTATCGTCATCGGCAGGTTGACCGAAGAGGAAGGCGTTTTTCTTCATCTTAGCTCAGGCCGTCGGGAAGAGATCAGTTTTCAGGGCTACGAACACAGCTCTGGTGATTAATCATCACTGAACAGATCGATGACGATTTGTCTCTGCTTTGGCTTCAGCTGCCGGTACTTGGTCTCAGATTTGTCCAGCATGATCTTGGATGCCTTTACCAGGTCAGTGTCCCTGTATTTGTCTGAGAGGTAGATGATCTCCCTGATGCCGGACTGGATGATGACCTTGGTGCATTCGTTGCAAGGGAAGAGCCCGACATAAATCTTGCAGTTGTGAAGATTGGTCGATATGGAGTTGAGGACCGCATTGAGCTCTGCATGGCAGACATAAGGATACTTGGTGTCCAGGTAAGCCCCTTCTCTTGCCCAGGGCAGAACATCGTCTGAACAGCCCCAGGGAAAACCGTTATAACCCACTCCGACAATCTTGTTCTGCGGATTGGCCACACAGGCCCCGACCTGGGTGTTGGGGTCTTTGGAGCGCTGGGCTGAAAGCAGAGCCACAGCCATGAAGTAGTCATCCCAGCAGAGGTAGTCCTCACGCTTTGTGACCTTGGCTGAATTAATCTGTGATGTATCCATGGATATCATATCTGTCGGTTAGAGTCACATGTAAGGAATCCACTTGGTGATAAGGCGCTGCAGCCGACCATTTTTTTCAATTTCCATGAGAAACCGATTGGCACGACTGTGGAGTTCATCGTTGTCTTTGGCCACACCCCATGCCAGGTACTCTTCAGTTGCCAGGTGAAGAATAGGGGTCAGTTTCTGTCCCTGGCTTATGGCGGCATAGTGACACACCATCGGGGCATCATAGATAAGAACATCGATCTTTTTCTTTTCAAGTGCCCTGACACCATCACCAGCCTTTTCGAAACGTCTGATTTTTGCACCATTGATGGATTCTGTGACAAAAAGGTCACCTGTTGTACCAGTGACAACGCCAATGGTGTGGTTGGTGTTCATGACACTGTAGACACCGGTGGAGAACAGGTTTCTGTCCTCAAGGCGAACCAGCATGATTTGGCCACCACGGAGATACGGAGTTGTGAAGTTGACTCGATAGGTGCGCGGCCGGGTAATGGTCATCCCGGACATAATGATATCGATTTTGTTTTGTTCAAGCCAGTTGATCTGTTCAGCCCAGGGCACCTCAATAAAGAGGGCTTTTTTACCTAAAGTAGCCGCCAGCGCCCTGGCAAGATCTACTTCAAGACCTACGAATTTTTTACCTTTTTTTGAGACAAGAGGCGGTGCTCCGTCAGTAACGCCGATACGCAGGGGCGCAACAACTTTTTTAACGGCTACAACGTCAATGCTGTCTTTCCCGGTTTCAGATATCTCTGGTTTGACCGACTTATCACTACTCTTGCGGATCGATTCTTCTGTCTCTGGATAGAGAGGGGTGCAACCAGGCAGCGTCAGAAGATATAATGAGATGATAAGAAGAAAAGGGAGAATCCTGAAAAATGGTCTTAAATACTGCATTGTCTGATTGTACTCCTCACTTGTTATTTATCTGGCTGGCACACAGCTCATATGAAAATACCTGCAACATCAACTGATCAGGAATTTCTCGTCGCCCGGCTTCTTCTTTGTCGCCAGTTGTTTTGACCGGTGGATTTATCAATGAATTGCTTGATCGAAGAAAAGTAGAGTTTACCGGCCACCAGGAAGATGGAGTTGTGGTCGGCACCGGGGACTATTTGAAATTCCTTGCTTCTGGCACCGCTTGCGGCCTGGAGCTTTTCCCCCTCTGTCGGGGCGATCAACTGGTCTCTGGCTCCGTGGAGAATATAGGTGGGCTTGGTCACCCGGCTGATTTTTTCCAGATTGTTGAAGCAGTCCTCCTCGCTAAGCCCATATCTGTCAGGGATGATACCCAGTGTTGCCGCCAGTGGCAGGGTATCGCCAAAACCGCTGTCCAGGATCAATCCCTTGATCTCACTGTCATTGGCGGCGGCCAGATCGATTGCACAGGCTGAGCCCAGCGAACGACCCATGATAAAAAGGGGGCCGTCACCGTTTTCAGCAGTTTGGGTTTTCTTCACCTGATCAAAGATGGCTGCAGCGTCAGCGAGCATCAGGCTCACTGTTGGGGAGGATTCGCTCCACCCGTAGCCGCGGTAGTCGCAGACAAGAAAATTAATTCCGACCTCGTTAAACTGAGGGCCGATAGTATCGTAATCCGCTACGGTTTCACCATTGCCATGAAAAAACAGGATAGTGGGATAAGAAGAGTCAACTTTGAAAAAGCGACAGCCTATTTTTGCGCCGTCATCCATGGTGAAAAACAGGTCTTTACAATCTGCTGGCAGTGGTGTGGGCGTCAGGCAGACAGGGTGAAATATATGGGATAAAATTTCAGGATGGTCCAGTTTGTGTTGTGGGCTCATAGCGGTGTCTTGGTGGTCAAAGATAGTAATAGTGGTATTTATTGGGCGAAGTATAGAAAGTTTTTATAAAAAAATCCAGGCAACTGTTTTGTGACAGTAGTGGAAGGTTAGCTGGATAATCTGGATGATTGAAAAGACGAAAATGGCGGGCAATGACAGTCCTGTAACCCCTGGTCATGGAGGTGCTGGAGGATCGTGTCTGTTTTAAACTTGGGGAATGGAAAACAAGCAATTTGGCTGAGGGGCAAGGAAAGGTTGACTGAAAATGCGAACGTTTTCAGCCAACCTGTGGCGCATAATCGGGAGGCAATGGTCATCTCTGGAAAGCTGCGAGACCTGGTTTGAATCAGTTGATTTTCCGGCCTCTGACTTCGTCGAGGCGCCGCATCCCTTCCATTAGAAGCTTCATAAAATAGCCAATTTCCGGAGTCTCAAAGTCTTCCGGCGGAATTCCCGGGGTAAAGCGGAAGCGCCCATCCTGTTCTTTAAGGAGTTCGTAAAAGGCACTTTCCCCTTCCTGGTTGGCATAACTGGCCTTGATGAGCGAGCCCTGGCGAAAGGAAAAGCGGGCTGTTCCTTTGGACAGTTCATTGATGGTCAGAATCCCGGTCTTATGGTTCATGTTCAGGGTCTGAAAGAGTGCCTCGGCAGGAATTTCGGCAAGGTTGCCGATCATCCCCGAGGAGAGGTCTTCGGCTCTTACGAGGTTGGATTTGGTCAACCGTTTAGCCATCAGCCGGGTAAAGTAGAGCTGGATGGACGGGTACTGATCAAGTATTTTCTGGAAATTTTTTCGGTCGATATAGAGGATGGAAGTCGGTTCAATGACCTGAATGGTAGCACCGACCTTGTCGTTGCAGATCAGGCTCATTTCACCGAAGACTTCACCTTTTTTCAGGGTCGAGATGGTTATTCCGGCATCATTGAGGACATTGACCGCCCCCTTGATGATGATAAAGAAATTGCCCCCGGGATCGCCCTTGCGGATAACTAGATCGCCAACATTGTATTTGTGAAGTTTGAAATACTGAACAACCTTATCAAGATTATTTTCATCGATATTCTTAAAAAAGGCAAAATCGCTGAAGAGGTGGAGCATCGAGGCCAGTTCATTGGAATAGGTCTCGTCAGTTTCCGTCATGACAGGAAAATTATCTTCAGGCCCGTGTTCAAGACGAAGGGAACCTGTACAACCGCTGCAGGTTATCATGCATACCGGAATACGGTCCGCCCGTTCATACTGGATAATAATTTTTGTCAGGTCTCCGTTGAGGATTTTGCATTTTTCCTTGTCCAGCGGCGAGTGAATGATGGCCGTTGTGATAAAAGAGTTTTCCTCCTCACTGGCCATGGAGATGGTGATCCCGGTTACGACGAAGTGATCGTCATAGGCATACAAGGGACAACGATTGTTCTCAATGACTTTGAAAAGTACCTTGGGAAATCCCATGAGATATTTCTATGTTAGAGTTTGTTGGATAAGGGTTTTCGGAAGCTGATTTACCTGTCCTGATATTTAATATATATCAGCTTACTACGCCAGGTCAATTCTACAATCAAGAAACTTCCGGCAACAAATATTTATGTGAGCACCATTTTATTGTGGGAGAAGGAGTAAAGGAAGCCCGATTTTTGCTCCACCCCTGAGGGCACACTGGCTTGAGTTCGATCCGCCATGCTGAAGTATCTTGTGGTTGTTGAAAACGGTGATGACTAAGGGTAGCCTAGTTTTTATTGGCATATTTTGAGAATTATGCTTATTTTCCCTCCATCGATCAGGAATATCTGGTCGAGAACCGTTAGAGTGGAGAAATTATGAATCGTCTGAGATTATCGACCAGCCTCTTATCCTGTCTGCTGCTGATTATACCGGTACAACTTGCTGCCGGACAGGAAAAAGCAGCCCTGATAAAAAAGAATCTTGAAACACTGCTCAATACCAAAAGCTGTCCCCGCTGTAATCTGCAGGGAGTGAACCTTAACCGTGTTGATCTTACCGGCGCAAATCTTGAGGGAGCTGACCTCAGGCAAGCCAAGTTATTTCTTGCCAATCTCGCAAAGGCCAATTTGAGAAATGCCAATCTGCGTGAAGCCACTTTTGGTGGAGCCGACCTTGGCGGAGCAGACCTGCGGGGCGCCGACCTCAGGCGAACAAAATTTGCCGGAGCATATCTCAAGGGAACGATGTTTGACGGTGAGTTTATCTACAGTCAGCTGAAAACCAGTGAAGGGATGCCGGTTATTAAGGAAAAGGTGTTTGTCCAGGACGCTGTCAGGCCAAAACAGCTTCCCGAACGGCAGGATGTGAAAATTCAGGGACGCAGGGATTTTGAGGAGGCACCACCAGTGCTTCCATCAGGGACAGCTGCGGATGAGTCAGCTCAAGAGGTTGTCAAACTGATTCCGGTTGATCAGGCGCCGGCTGTATCTGAAAATAACCGGCAGGACCCGGTGTTGCGTACTGGACCAGTGAGGGGTCAGTCATCACCTGTCAAATCTGCATCTCAGGGAAGTAAGAAGGTTGGATCAGCTGATGGTGGCAGCAGTATCAAACTGCAGAAAATAACGGCTGATTCCGGTTCGGCCGGTTCGGTTGAAAATGATTTATCTCCCCAGAAAAAACAGTTTAATGTCAAAAAGGCCGGCCAGATATCTGCTGTAAAGCTACCTGCGCCGGCAGCTCAGCCGGTCAGGGCAACAAAGAAAAGTACACTTGATATCAAGGATCCTGTTACGGTGTCACAATCCATCGAAAAGCAGCAGGACTCCTCGGAAATTGTTGAAATTCAAAAGAGTTATAAGGCGGTCCCCGGTGCAGTAGATGAGAAAGTACCGACTGACTCCATTCCTGTTTTTAAAAGCAGGCCTGTTAAAAAAAAAACCTTAACAATCAACCTGCCACTGCGACAACAAAAAGCGGTGGCATAAATATCGCAAGCCTTGACCGGGAAGTCTCTGCCAGTGGTACGATTCTGCCTGGAAAACAGTTGGAGCAGAAAGATGAAGGTGGGGCAGAAACTCGGGCCACAATCAGCGGGCTGTCACCCAATGAAAAGGCAACCATTAGCAAAGATGAAGTGATCATTGTTCAGTCCAGGCAGTCCAGGCAGTCCAGGCCTCCTATGACCTCTACGTCAAAAAGTACCCCTCAATTACCGGCCAGTCCTCAGCAGGTCAAAAAAGCTCCCAGAATATCCGCTGTCACCCTGCCTTCTGCTCCAAACACTGTGAGCGGGCCTGTTATCATGAATAAGCAGTCAGCGACGCAGAAACCCGTAACCATTCCGGTTCAGCCAACAAAAAAAGCCCTGGCCAATGTACAAAAACTGCTGAGCTCCGGCAGGTGCTATAATTGTGATCTGAAGAATATACGGCTGGAAAAAAGGAATCTGACAGGAGCTGACCTGGAAGGCGCTGATCTTGCCGGAGCCAGACTCGACGGCTCCAGGCTGGCGGGAGCCAACTTGCAGGGTGTGAATTTTTCCAATGCATCACTGAAAAATGTCGACTTCAGCGGGGCGGATTTGTATCAGGCTGATCTTGGTGGAGCCGATCTGAGCGGAGCCTTGCTGGAAGGGGCGTCCCTGGAGGGAGCTAAAAACGTAAAGAGATGAATCGTAAACCTTGTTTTATCCTTGGTGTGACACTAGGAATTTTCGGTTATGCGGATGAGAGCCTTTTCGACCCTTTCCTCGCAGGTAATATCATCAGAGCGAAGAATATTTTCGACATTATCAAGAATCATCTGGAGTTTGGAAGAATGAATCTCCAACTGTTGAATTGTTCTGCCGGCTGCCTCTTCTGTCACATCCATGGCCTGCCTCAGATCGCTGGCGTTGCGAAACAGGGACAACATGTTTGATATTTTTTCCAGCCTGAGAAATAATTCATCAAAATTGATCGGTTTTTCCAGATAATCACAGGCGCCTTTTTTCATTGCTTCAACAGCGCTGTCCACTGATGAGTGGGCGGTGATCACAATGACCTCGATGGCGCTGTTGTACCCCTTGGCAATTTCCAGCACGTCGATACCACCGAGATCCCCCGGCATCATTAAATCAGTCAGGACCACGTCGATATGCTGCTGATCAAATGATCGTGTCGCCTCATATCCGTCTTTTGCAACGATTACCTCATAATTGGCTTTTATTAATCGCTGCTCAAGGAGCCGCCTGATTACCGGATCATCGTCGACGATTAGGATGGTAAGGTTTTGCATGGTCGATGCCTCAGATTATTTCTTCTGGTAAAATAATGAACGAAGGTGTCTTTTGGGAACAAATCGCGGACAGACTCCTGTTAGGGATTCAGTGGATCCTATGAGTAAGAAACCGTCATCAGCCAGGCTGTCGGCAATTTTATTAAAAAGTTTTTTACGGTCCACCATGGTGAAATAGATTGCAACATTACGACAGAAAATAATATCGAATTTGCCAAGGGCGGAAAAGGGCAGCATCAGGTTGAGTTTTCTAAAATTGACCATGGCACGGATCTCATCCTTTATTTTCCATGAATCACCAAAGGCTGTAAAGTATTTCTGTAGCTGGTTGCGTGGCAGACCACGTTCTATTTCGAATTTATTAAATTTTCCGTAGCTTGCCTGTGAGACGGCATTGTCGGAAATGTCGGTTCCGAGAAGCTTGAAGGAATAGGAAGAGAGGTCTGGTACCAGTTCCTTGATGATTATGGCCACAGAGTAGAGTTCCTGGCCTGTTGATGCAGCGGCGCTCCAGATTTTTATATTGGTTTTCAAGCGGGGAGACGCCGGGCTTCGAGCATCGATCAATTCGGGCAGGAGTTTGTGTTTCAGGAGGTCAAAAGGGGCCTTGTCACGGAAGAAGAGAGTTTCATTGGTGGAGATGGCATCGACGATTTGTCTTTCTATACGTTTTGTGCCATCCCTTTTTGCCTTGTTATAGAATTCTCTGTAGTTCTGGCAGCCATTTTCTTCAGCAATGGCTCCCAGCCTTGTCTCAAAGAGATAAGCCTTGGACTGGTCAAGAAAAATTCCTGAAATATCATGGATATATTGACCGACAAGTTTGAGTTCTTCCGGAGTGATTTTCAGCATACAGGAATATCTCTGAGGGTCCTGCGGCAACCCATAGTTGAGAGTGAAGGTTTGATGTTCATCCCCGGATTACTGTCAGCGAATGGTTTTAGTGATCTCGCCGGCAATTTTATTTAAGGGGACGACAATATTGGCCATACCTGATTCAACTGGAGTTTTGGGCATTCCGTAGACAACACAGGTGGCCTCATTCTGAGCGATAATAAATGCGCCCTTGTTCTTCAGGACTTCCAGGCCCCTGGTCCCGTCAGAGCCCATGCCGGTCATGATAACTGCAGTTGCCCGGCCGACATAGTAATCACCCACCGATCGGAAAAGATAGTCAGCTGAAGGGCGACATGAGTTTTCCGGGGGATCATTGGTTAACTTGATGAGCCGTTTGGAACCGTCAAGTCCCGCTACCAGTTTCATCTGTTTTCCCCCGGGGGCAATATAGACCGTGTTGGCCAGAATCGGTTCCCCTTCCTGTGCCTCTTTAATATTTAGTGCACATTTACCGTTAAGACTGTTGGCAAGCGACTTGGTAAATACCGGAGGCATATGCTGAACAATAACCACTGGAACCCCAAGGTCACCTGGCAGCATCGGCAGCATTTGAGTCAGGGCATTGGGTCCACCTGTGGAGATACCTATGGTGACGATTTCGGATTTACCTCTGCGCTGTCCTTCAGTCTTTGATGTCTTTGTGCTTCCATCTGCCGATGGTCTAGATACTGCAGTTTTTTTCTGCAGTACAGTTCTCTGTCTCTGTGCAACAAAAGGTTTGCGGCCTACGGTTTTGTTTTGAGAACGACTAAAGGCGGTCAATATTGGTGCAAGCGCCTGTTTGATGGCATTTTTACCCTCTTGCTGAGTAGTTGACTGTGGCTTCAGGATAAAATCAAAGGCACCAAGTTCCAGGGCTTTCATGGTCATGAAACTTCCATCGTCTGTGAGAGTGGAGAGCATAATAGCCCCGGTTTTCGGGTAATTTTTTTTCAGTTCAGCCAACACCTCAAGTCCGTTCATCACCGGCATCTCTATATCAAGGGTCAGGAGGTCTGGTTTGAGGGACTTGATTTTTGATATGGCTATTTTACCGTTGTGTGCAACACCAACGACTTCAACACCCGGCAGCTCCGAGAGGATATCGCTGACAACTTTACGGTAGACGATGGTGTCGTCTACAACCAGTACTCTTAGTTTTGTATTTAACATCGCTTGCTCATGTCGGGTTGATGGTAATAACTTGAGAGAGTCATTAACTGTTTGAGCTGGTACTATCTTCAATCCGGAGGACTTTTTCTACGTCCAGGATGCCGATCAATTTGGCCTCAGTTTTATAGACACCGGTGAAGAATTCTCCCTGAATGCCTCCCATATTAGCCGGTGCAGGTTCCATTTTTTCCAGATCTGCCTGAATCACATCGCTGATCTGTTTGACCAGCAGGCCGATATGTTCGCCTGGAGAGTTGACGATGATATTTCTCGGATCCTCATCCAGTGATGTTTGACCAAGTCCCAGTTTTTTTCCCAGATCAATAATGGTCACGATCTGGCCTCTCAGGTTCAAGATGCCTGTGACATAAGAGGGGGCCTGGGGAACCTTGGTCATTTCCATCAGTTTATTAATTTCCTGAATCTTGAGGATGTCCATCCCGCAAAGAGCACTGCCGACAAGAAACGTTGACAGTTCAACAAGATTTTTAGGTTTATCCGGATCGCTTGTTTTCATGGTGTTTCCTGAGCTGAATTGATAAGTACATTGAAGCCTTCAACCGACACCTGCCAGGGTCTCAAAGGGTGTTGATAAAAATTTTCATCCCGGAAGATTGATTGTTGCCGGAGTTCTAATGAACTCTTTTCATATAATCGTGGACACAGGCCATGAGCCGTTCCTTGTCAAGTTTAATGTGGTACTCATCCACGCCCACCGCCTTACCGCGAGCGACATCTTCCTCTCCTGCCAGAGTGGTCAGAGCAATAACCGGCAGATGCTTATATCGTGGGTCCTTTTTGATCGTTTCAGTGAGTTCAAAACCGTTCATGTTAGGCATTTCTATATCAGTCACGACAATGGATATCTCATCAGCATGTTCCTGCAGCATTTCCCAGGCAATCTGTCCATCTTCACCTTCAATCACGGAATATCCTGACTCAACCATGTAGCCCTTGACCTGATTTCTGAAAAAATTTGAATCTTCGGCAATGAGAATTGTAGGCGGGGTCCCTTCATCTTCAGCTGCCTCGTAGGTCTCCTGTTCATCGAACCACTCAGGAAAGAGAGCCTCAACCACCTCAAATATATTCACCAGCATGGTTGTATGTCCGTCAATTATGGTGGAGCCCATGATGCCGCTCTGCTTCAGAGTGACCTCGTCGATCTCGGCTGAAATTTCCAAGGCATCGATGGGGCCGATGGCCAGAAGGCCAATGGTCTGGTTGGCGATGTTGAAGACAATTACCAGCAGGTCATCATGATCGGCAATAGGCTGAACCATGGCAACATCGTCAATGGCGATCAAGGCGAGACTGCCGCCGCGGTATTGCATGACCCTTCTGCCACCCAGATCTTCAATATCTGTAAGCTTGATTTTTTCAATACGCTCAACCTGGTTGAGTGGAACACCAAACTGCTCCTCCTCGGAACTTCTGAAGGTAAGAAGGGCCTGCTTGTCCTTCTTTGATCTGATTTTTTCCTCAACAGACAGGGTAACCTCACTGGTCCTGTCAGTGCCATCGAGAGAGGTGAGCTCTGCCATTTTGGCCAGATTGGAAACATCTAGAATGAGGGCAATCCGGCCGTCACCCATGATGGTGGCTCCGGCATACCCTTTACAGGCCTGAAGATGACGGCCAAGAGGTTTGATGACGATTTCTTCGGAATCCTGAAGGCGATCAACGATCAGTCCGTACTTCATGGACCCGGTTGACACGACAACAATATTTAAAGCGCTTGCGGCACTGTAGCGGCGATCTTGCCGCTGTGATCGGAGTTTGTCATCATCATCGATTGAGACCGGCTGATCTTCAACACTTTCTAGTTCTGGAGCTGAGGAGTCGGAACGGTCGTCAAAAATACGTTCCCGGCGATCAGGTTTCTCTTCATTGTCACCCCGGTCCCAATATAGTCTCTCAATGCCAATGACATCAGCGAGACGAATAAGAGGAAGAAGATTGCCGCGCAGCCTGACAACCTCGGCGTCACCGACCCGCTCAACGCGGTCATTAATCTGACCGGCGGGGATACGAAGAAGTTCTTCAAGGTTGACTTGAGGAATAGCGTAGCGTTCTCCCCCGGTCATGATGATCTGACAGGGGATAATGGCAAGGGTCAGCGGCAGCTTGATGGCAATGGTGGTACCTCGACCGACTTCAGAAGTGATTTCCACCTGGCCGCCCAGCTGGTCAAGATTGGTTTTGACCACATCCATGCCAACCCCACGGCCTGAGACATCTGTAACTTTTTGAGCTGTGGAGAAACCGGGGAGAAAGATCAGGTTCATCTTCTCTTTGTCTGACATTGCCTGGGTCTGTTCCTGGGTAAGCAGCCCCTTGGCAATTGCACTTAAGGCGAGCGCTTCGCCATCGAGACCTTTTCCGTCATCATTGATTTCAATGACAACCTGACCGGCCTCATGATAGGCCTTGAGAATAACGGTACCCTTGTCAGACTTGCCTGCTTTTACACGGTCAGACGGCATTTCGATGCCGTGGTCGACCGAGTTTCGGACAAGGTGGGTCAGCGGGTCATTGATGGCCTCAATGATTGTTTTATCAAGCTCTACGTCTTTTCCTACAATGGTCAGTTCAATGTTTTTGCTTAGTTTCTTTGACAGATCACGAACCACTCTGGGAAACTTGTTAAACACATTGCCAATGGGCTGCATTCTGGTCAGCATGATCGCCTCCTGCAGTTCAGAGGTAATCAGGTCTATACGCTGGCCCACGGCTTCGGCGTTACGAAAATCATCAGAGGTGATGGTCTGCAGTAACTGGTTCCGGCTCAGGACCAGCTCTCCGGCAAGGGTCATTAAAGAGTCGAGCAGGCTGACATGGACCCTGATTGATGTGTCTACTTTAAGCGGTGAGGCCTTTTTTGCTTCTGCCGGCTGGGCAGGTGCAGAAGGTGTTGTCTGCACGGCGGGTTTAACTGCAGGTTCTTCTATTATCTCAGCCGGAGGTTCAGGTTCAGGTTCCGGTTCAGGATCAGCCAGGGCCTCAGCGATACTTTCAGCTGATATTGATTCAGGCTCTATCATTTCAGGTTCCGGCAGTAAATCCTCCTCTGCTGGTTCATCGGTCCGGGCGGATGACTCTTGTGCAGATTCACCACTGGTCGACTCTTCTCCGGAAGCACCAGAATCATCTGCGACCGGTACATCAACCTCTGAAGCGCCCGGAGCTGGTGTTATTGGTCGCCCTTCAAAAATATCGCACAGTGGGACAACAAGTTCGTTGATATCATATTCATTACTGTTGTTGATATCCTCGATCATGACCTGCAGTTTGTCGGAGCCGAGCAATAAAATATTGATGATTTCCGGAGTAGGAACGAGCTTGCGACTGCGGATCATGCCAAGCACGTTCTCCATGTTGTGGGCAAGTTCCTGGATAACCGTCAGCCCCATGAAACCAGCACCACCTTTAATGGAGTGAGCTGCACGAAACACTTTGTTGACCAGCTCTTCATCGATATCGGCTCCTCCCTCTTCAATGGCCAGGAGGTCATTTTCGATATCAGCTAAATGTTCCAGTGATTCCTCAACAAACCCTTGCAATATTTCATCATCTTCAATTTGCATCCGGTACCTCGCATCGATGGTCACATTTTTATAACGGTTTAACCTGAGTGATTAAAAAAACGATTCGGAAACATTCACCCAGGTAAGCACAAGGTACCCGCAAGACAGGTTACATGTGCAAATACAAACAATCATGAATCGATATCTTCAGTAAATGCTGACTATCTGGCAATTCATTGGAAATATATCGGAAGGTCGGAACTATTACTTCAATGGATTCTTGAGAAAACCGGCTACAAAATGAAAAAACTGAATATTAGAAAAAACGGGCAGGAAAGGAGAGTGGGAAAAGACCACTGCAGATTTAAAAAAGGCAAAGATTCCGGCCGGCAATACTTACCGGCCGGAATTGAATCAACCGATGGACAGAACGGTCAGCTCGTAGGTAAGATTGTGACCGGCAAGAGGGTGGTTATAGTCGACAGTGATGAGATCTCCTTTGACCTCGACCACTGTAGCCGGCACCTGGTGGTCTTCACCGTCTTTGTCAATGTTGAGCGAGAGGATCATACCGACTTTGGGTTCGATTTTTGCTGAAAAAGTTTTCTGTGAAAGGGTGTGAAGAAGATCCTTACGACGGGGACCATATCCCTCGTCAGGCTCGACTCTCACCTTGACTGATTGTCCGGGAGCAAGGCCGATCAGGGCCTTTTCCACCGTTGGCGGAACATCGTGGTTGCCGACCACTATGGTCTGGGGCTGTTTGTCGGTTACAGTAGTAAAGACGGTACCATTATCGAGTTTACCGGTATAACTGATGGTTATTTGATCATTTTCCTTGACTACAGACATATTATTCTCCAGGATGATTGGAATATTTGGCTCCATATAGGGGAGTTACGGTTATTATGGTTTTTAACTGAACGCTACTTTATCGTATCGCCTGCAATTTGACAATATGGTGCAGCGCTTCTTTTTCCGGCGGATGGATGAAAAGGTACCTTTTGCTGACCAGCTGCTTCTTGACAAAGGGCTGCGCCAGGCATATGTTTGTTGCTTTTCAGCCGAAAAGAAACACCATCAACAAAGAGATTGCCATGAAGCTCATCTGTGAAAAACATAAAGAGGAAATGGAGTCCGAAGGAGCCATCTGTCGTCACCCCGGAGAGTACTGTAAATTCAGAACTTCCTGTATTATCAATTTTATGGGAGGCGAAAATCAACTCGACGTTACAGATGCCGCCGCATCCGCCACCGAAGAACATGAGCAAAAGACAGAGGAACTGTAATGGAGCTTAATTTTCACAAAGGGCCCAACGGGCTGCTGCCGGCAATTGTGCAGGATCATGAAACGCTGGAGATCCTGATGCTGGCCTATATTAATGAAGAGGCCTGGGATAAGACCCTTGGTACAGGCAAGGCCCATTACTGGAGTCGCTCCCGGGATAAAATCTGGCTGAAGGGTGAATCATCCGGCCACATCCAGCTGATCAAAGAGATATTTATTGACTGTGATGAGGACACTGTAATTTACCGGGTGGAACAGCTTGGAGGCGCTGCCTGTCACAAGGGCTACCGTTCCTGTTTTTTCAGAAAACTGGAAAAGGGAACAGCTCAGATTGTCGGTGAACAGGTATTTGATCCTGAGACCGTCTATAAAAAATAAGAATATACCGGATTGACCGGTTTGACTGGAGAGAAGAATGACACTGTTGAAACTTGGCCTTCCCAAGGGAAGCCTTGAAAAGGCAACCATTGAACTGTTTGAAAAGGCTGGATGGCTGATCAAGCCTCAATCAAGAAACTATTTTCCCAAGATCGACGATGATGAGCTGGATTGCTCCATCTGTCGGCCCCAGGAGATGTCCAGATATGTGGAGAGCGGTATGCTTGATGCCGGAATCACCGGTAAGGACTGGACCATGGAGAACAGGTCTGATACCAAAGTGGTCTGCGATCTGGTCTACTCCAAGGTGAGCCGCAGGCCCACCCGCTGGATCATCGCCGTTGCCGGTGATTCCCCCATCAGGACCATTGAGGATCTTGAAGGTAAAAAAGTTGCCACAGAACTGGTTAATGTCACAAAACGCTTTTTTGCCGACAACAATATCAATGTCGATATTGAGTTCTCCTGGGGGGCCACCGAAGCCAAGGTCGTTGCCGGTCTGGCCGACGCCATTGTTGAGGTCACTGAGACAGAATCAACCATTCGTGCTCACGGTTTGCGAATTATTCATGAACTGATGGAGTCCAATACCCAGTTCATTGCCAACAAAGAGGCGTGGAACGATCCCTGGAAGAGAGAAAAGATCGAAAATATAGCTCTCCTGCTTCAGGGGGCACTGAGGGCCGATCGTATTGTCGGCTTGAAGATGAATATCGCCAAGAGCGGTCTTGAGGATGTCATTGCAATTCTTCCAAGCCTCAACGCACCCACCGTCGCCAATCTCTATCACAAGGAATGGTATTCCGTTGAGACCGTCGTCTCTGAAGAAGAGGTTCGCGAGTTGATCCCCCAACTCCGCAGGGTCGGCGCCGAGGGGATTATTGAATATGCACTGAACAAGGTGATCTAAAGGTGAGCACAAACCGTGACAGTGATAACACCAGGCTTGCATTTGACGATATCCGTTTTTTGATCAGTGTTCATAGTCTGTCGCAGCTGCCTCCTGCCGAGTACCCGGAAATTGCCTTTGCCGGAAGATCTAATGTCGGTAAATCAAGCCTGATCAACAAGTTGATGGGGCGTAAATCCATGGTAAAGGTGAGCGGCCGGCCCGGCAAGACCCAGGGACTTAATTATTTTCTGGTTGATGAGTTGTTTTACCTGGTCGATCTCCCGGGATACGGCTATGCCAAAGTGTCAAGAAATATGCAGGACCAGTGGCAGAAGCTGATCACCTCTTACCTGGAACAGCGGGAGTCGCTCAGTTGTGTGGTTGTGATTATGGATCTTCGCCACGAAGCCAAGCCTCAGGATCGACAGTTACTTGGCTGGCTCAGGGACCAGAACATTGCAACACTTCCTGTCTACACCAAAAAAGACAAGCTTTCTGGTAACCAATGTGCTAAAAATGCAGCACGACTTGATTCGGGCCATGGTTTAAAACCCTCGGAACGTATTCTTTTTTCAGCAAAAACTGGTGAAGGGCGCGATGAACTGGAGAGAGCTCTTGCATCTTTTACTAAAATAGTTTAATACCTATATTCCCAAATAGGTATATTTACCTATACGAGTGGCTGGAACACTCAAAGATATTAAATGTTAATGCCTGAACAGCAGTAAATCTAAAGCTGAGCAGGCAGAATTTATATTAGTTGTATATTTGAGGAGGTATAAGATGTCGCTTCGTTCGGAATGGCCCTGCTGGGAGATTATGAAGTGTGGTGCTGATAAAGCCTGTCCAGCCAAAGAAAACTCCCAAAAGATGTGCTGGGAAATAATTCGTGAGGTTGATGCCTGTTCATTCAACATCTGCCGTGACTGCCTGGTTTATGTGAGTAAACAGAAAGACTCACAGTTCAGCCAGGAAGAAATTCTTTCCATAATGGCCCAGAAAGGGGTGAGCGTATTGACCGGCAGCAAGTGTCCGAATTTTAAGAAGAGCGAAGACTCCTGAGATAAATCAGGTATATAAAGTAAAAAGGGGCCGCCTCATCTGTTGAGATGAGGCGGCCCCTTTTTTTATTTGTGAAAATAATATAAAGGCGGACTACTGTTTTTTTGCGAGCTGGGACAGAGTGTTCAGGTAGATTCTCTCAGACAGGTCATCGATAATAATCTCGATGGCAGCGGCCTCATTATCGGCTGTCTGGGTTGAATCGCTGCCAACTTGATACTCTTCGGTCCAGGTGTGATTGTTGTTTTCCAACAGCACCTTGTCAGCACCGAGATCTTTTACAATATAACGCACATTGAGATGGACCTTGACCTCCGTTGCGTTGTTACCGGCACCGTAAGAGAGGCTGGGCAAATCAATGGAGACAATCTCACCGGCCAGAATCAGGTCTGCGCCTTCTTTCTTAGAGACCACTTCAATGGCATTTGATTTCTGAAACCATCTCCGCAGGCTCTGGTGAAGGTCTGAGTCAAGATTGAGCTCATTGGTCCTGTTTTTCCAGGTCGTAATGTACAGCTTCTTATCGGGACCTGAATAAACATATGGATTATAATAACCGCAGGCTGAAATAACCAGGCTGACGATCAGCAAGAGCAACAGGGTGGGGCGGTAATTTTTCAAAGGTTCACTCCTCTTTATCTCGATTGCTGGTAACTATTCAGCAGCACCTGCATTGTGGCCGCTCAGGCCGCCTCGAGTAACACAAGTGCGCTTCGTCAGCCGGCTTGACCGCACTGCGGTCCCTGCTGAACAGTTACAGTTCCCTGCTTAGGGACGCATCCAGCTTTACGCTGAATAGTTACGATTACTGTAGCGGATAGAGTTTAGCGTCATTTCCTCAGAGGTGAGAGTATCCTCAAACAACAATATTGACAAGTTTCTTCTGGATCACAATCACTTTTTTAATCACTTTATCAGCGATAAATTTTTTGGCATTATCATCGGCCAGAGCCATTTCTTCAAGCAACTTTTCGTTGATATCGGCCGGAACTTTCAACCTTGAGCGGACCTTACCGTTAACCTGAACAACGATGGTCAGTTCATCTTCTTTTGCTGCGTTCTCGTCGGCCACCGGCCATGACTGATCATCAATTGCGCCCTGTTCGCCGATTTTCTGCCACAGTTCGGAAGAAAAATGGGGAACCATCGGCGAGAGTAGAATAAGCAGGGTCCTGACCCCTTCACTGAGTATTGATGATTCCACGGTGGCGGATTTCTTTTCTTCCGAAATGAGCGATGTCATGACGTTGAAGAGTTCCATCACCGCACTGATGGCAGTGTTGAAATGGAAGTTGTGTTCAATGTTGCCGGTTACCCTTTTGATGGTCTGGTGGGTTTTGCGATGGAGGGTACGTCCCGCATCACTCAGGGCGTCCATGGCAGTAACATCCTGATTATCCAGGGTGGTGCAGTGGGTCATGACAAAACGGTGGACCCGGTTCAGGAAGCGAAAACACCCTTCGACTCCTTGGGCGTTCCATTCCAGGTCTCTTTCAGGCGGTGCGGCAAAAAGGCTGAAAAGGCGGACTGTATCGGCGCCGTAAAGGTCGATGAGTTCGCTTGGATCAACCACATTTCCCTTTGATTTTGACATTTTGGACCCGTCCTTGATGACCATTCCCTGGGTGAGCAGGTTAGTGAACGGTTCATCAATGTCCAGGTAGCCGAGATCGCGCAGCACCTTGGTGAAAAATCTTGAATAGAGAAGGTGGAGAATGGCGTGCTCGACACCTCCGATATACTGATCGACAGGGAGCCATGCCCTGGCCTTTTTTCGGTCAAGCGGCGCCTCCGTATGCCTGGGTGAGGTGTACCTGGCAAAGTACCAGGAGGACTCGACAAAGGTGTCCATGGTATCTGTTTCACGTGAGGCCCTGCCGCCACACGAAGGGCAACTGGTTTCAACAAAGGACGCACGTTGATGGAGCGGGGCGCACTCATTGCTGCCAAGATCACTGTCTTCGGGCAGAATAACAGGCAGGTCCTCTTCGGCCACTGGTTGCACACCGCATTTGTCACAGTGGATCATCGGAATGGGCGCTCCCCAGTAGCGCTGCCTTGAAATACCCCAGTCCCGAAGGCGGTAGGTGATGTGAGAGTCGCCGAAACCATTCTCACGGGCATGATTGATTATAGCCTCTTTGGCGGCCTCGCTGTCGAGGTCTGAGAACTGGCCGGAAAAACGAAGCTGGCCGGGGACTGTCGAGGCCTCGGTCATGGTTTCACCGTCAAGCTCTTCTCCTTCAGCGAAAATAACAGGCCTAATAGGCAGATCGTACTTGCGGGCGAATTCAAAATCTCTCTGGTCATGGGCCGGAACGGCCATCACAGCGCCGGTGCCGTACTCCATGAGCACGAAGTTGGCGACAAAAATCGGGATTTTTTCACCATTGTAAGGGTTGATGCAGTAGCAGCCTGTGAAGATGCCTTCTTTCTCAATATCTTCATGTTGCTCCTGCTGCTGTTTCTCACGTATGATCCGATCGGCAAAATCGCGCACTTCGGATTTATTGTCACTTCCCGTAAGAATTGTGTCAAGAAGGGGATGTTCAGGGGCGATGGACATGAAGGTGACCCCGTAAATGGTATCCGGCCGGGTGGTGAAGATGGGCAGCTTTTGACCGGTTCCTTCAATGTCAAACTCACAGGTGAGTCCCTGTGATTTTCCGATCCAGTTGCGCTGCATGGTGACAACCTTTTCAGGCCATCCTTTCAGCTTGTCCAGATCGTCAAGCAGTTCTTCAGTATAGTCGGTGATCTTGAAGAACCAGCCGTTCATCTGTCTGGCTTCTACGGTTTCATCACAGCGCCAGCATGTCCCCTCAATGACCTGTTCGTTAGCCAGTACGGTCTGGCAGGATTCGCACCAGTTGACGCTGGTGACCTTCTGGTAGACAAGACCTTTGTCGTACATCTCAAGAAAGAGTTTCTGCTCCCAGCGGTAATATTTCGGATGGCAGGTGGCAATTTCGCGTTCCCAGTCATAGGAGAGTCCAAGACGGCTGAGCTGGTTGCGCATATAATCGATATTATCGTAGGTCCAGCGGGCCGGGTGGGTGTTGTTTTTAATGGCGGCATTTTCAGCTGGCAGGCCAAAGGCATCCCAGCCCATGGGGTGGAGAACGTTGAATCCGCGGAGCCGTTTATATCTGGCAACCACATCTCCGATGGAATAGTTCCTGACATGTCCCATGTGGATACGGCCTGAGGGATAGGGGAACATTTCAAGAACGTAATACTTCTCCCTGGAGTCATCTTCGGATACCCTGTAGCTGGCATGATTGTGCCAGTGTTCCTGCCATTTTTTTTCAAGGGATTTAAAATCGTACCTGGAAGCTGTTGGGTCGCTGTGGTTCATTGTAACTGCCTTTTTTCAAACAGGTCATTGCCCGGACGGGCCATAAATTTGTAATGAGTTATCGACTGAGCTGGTGTGAGTTGTAATCGTAGAGCCTCACATGTATGTGGTGTTCAGCTCTGTACATAACCGTCAGGTTCATCGTAACTGCTGAGGTTTTCAAACAAAGTGAATTCTTTGAGGAAAGTCAATTTGACGGTCCCTGTGGGGCCGTTTCGCTGTTTGCCGATAATGATTTCGGCGGTCCCTTTATCAGGGTTGTCTTCCGCCTTGTTGTATACTTCGTCACGATAGATGAAGCAAATAACATCTGCATCCTGCTCAATGGCGCCTGATTCACGCAGGTCGGACATCATTGGCCGTTTGTCGGTCCTGCTTTCAAGGCCACGGTTTAACTGGGACAGGGCAATGACAGGCACTGCGAGTTCCTTTGCCATTGCTTTCAGCGAGCGGGAGATTTCACTGATTTCCTGGGTTCTGTTTTCAATTGAGCTTCTTCCCTGCATGAGCTGCAGATAATCAACAACAATCATGCCGATGTCGTTCTGTGCTGCCAGCCTTCTGACTTTAGCCCGCATTTCAAGAACGGAAATAGCGGGAGTGTCGTCGATATGGATGGGCGCATGCTCAAGCATGCCGACGGCACGGGTCAGTTTGGGCCAGTCCTCATTATGGAGCCTGCCTGTGCGGATCCGTTGTGAGTCAATGTGGCCGACTGAGCAGAGCAGTCGCATGGCCAGCTGTTCTTTTGACATCTCAAGACTGAAAATACCTACCCCGATCTTGTCAACCATGGCAGCGTGCTGAGCGATATTCATGGCAAAGGCGGTTTTGCCCATGGAAGGCCTGCCGGCAAGAATTATAAGATCTGATGGTTGCAAACCGGCGGTCATCTTGTCAATTTCGCTATAGCCGGTGGCGGCACCCGTGATTAGTTCTTTACGCTTGAACAGTTCCTCTATTCTGGAAAATGCGCCGGGGATGATACCGCTGAGCCCAGTGAAACTCTGGCCGGATTTCGAGCGGGCGATGTCGAAGATGGCCTGTTCTGCCTGATCAACAAGAAGGTCAATATCACCCTGTTCCTCGTAACAACGGCCGGCAATGTCCGAGTTGACCTGGATAAGTTTCCGCAGTACCGATTTCTGTTTGATTATCCGTGCGTAATAGACCAGGTTGGAGATAGCGGGGACGATGGAAGTAAGTGACGCGATATAGGCAGCACCGCCGACGCTGTCGAGTTTATTGTCGTTATTGAGTTCATTAATGACAGTGACTGAATCCTGGGGTTCGTTTTTTTCAAAAAGGCGAACCATAGCATCAAAGATAATGCGGTGACCTTCACGGTAAAAGGCATCGCTGTCAATGATTTCAAGAACAGTGGTCAGTGAGTGTTCCTTGAGAAGGATTGTGCCGAGGACAGACTGTTCAGCCTCAAGATTCTGTGGCGGGACTTTTCCTGCTCCAAGTGTTGATTTCGAAACATCCGGGTATGGGTTTTCACTCATCGGTCGTCAATTACAGGGCCTGAAATAGGGGCAGCCCCCCTCAGGCAGGTCCTTTGCTTGAGAGGAGAAAGATCGTTTATCGGTGGAAGTTTCAGGAGTTCATCTTTTCCGGAAAATGAATATACTATAATGAATGGCCTTCAGAGACAATAGGGAAAATTGCGTCAATGGAGGAAAAAAGCGGACGACTTATTTGAAGGCAGTGACGTGGGCCGTAAATGGAAAAAAGGGGTGGTGGTCGATAGTTTGACCACCACCCCTTTTTGATACTCTGTCAGGGTGTTAAAATGCGGAAGATTACTCCTCTTCGGCTTCGACGACCGGAACAACCTTGACAAGGATTTCGGTTGAGACCTGAAATCCAACCTTGATCGGCACACTGGTCTCCCCAAGGGATTTAATGGGTTCGGACAGGAGAATGGATTTTTTGTCGATATCAAAATCCAGCTCTGCCAGTTTTTCACTGATATCGCTGCTGGTCACAGAGCCGAACAGACGTTCATCTTCACCTGCCAGCTGTGCTATGGTTACAGTGACTCCGGAGAGTTTCTTGGCTGCGGCCTCAGCTTCTTTGAGCTCCTTGGCAAGGCGAGCCTCGATGGCAGCCTGATTGCGTTTCAGCATGGCAATAGAATCAGCGCTGGCCATTACAGCTTTGCCCTGCGGCAGCAGGTAGTTTCGTCCGTAACCGGCCTTCACCGTAACGATGTCGCCTTCCCTTCCCAGGGTGTCGATGGTTTCCTTCAGAATGAGTTCCATGATTTAAGCTCCTTAATATTTTCGGTATCACTGAGAATTGATACCCTCCAACACCCTCAAAAGGCATCGGTTGTTGTAATGTTGTACGTTATTCCTCTTCGTTATCCTGGTTCAGTCGTCTGAGGTCAAACCATACATCGACCACGCCCAGGAGGGAGAGGAGGATGGCACCAAAGGACTGAAAGATCAGAACGATGTAAAGGACAAGCCTCAGCAGGGGAGGCACTTTCCACTTGTCAAAGAGAAAGATCAGTACTGCGACTCCCTGGAAGCAGTAGATAACCCCTGTGACAATTACTACGTTATAGCCGATGGTCTTCCCGCTTTCACCTGCCAGAACACTGAGCAGGAAACCAACTACCATCAGCCAGATCAGATTGTCCGGCAGCTGCCACTGTCGAAACGGAGGCCATGGACAACTGCCTGTGTTTTTCAGAAGCAGCCGATTACCAAATACCATGGCGAGCCAGACACTGCTCAGGATCATGGTGCCGAGAATCGCGGGCAGCAGACGGGGAATAATCATCCTCATCTGGGCGATGGTCTGCTCCAGCAGAAACAGGCTGTCAGCAGGTATCGAACTACTCTCCTGGTAATACTTGATCGCTTCCGACATCCCCTGGTCAAGCATATTGACCAACGTAAAATAGGGATGGGTTCCGCTTGTAATCTGTATTACAAGGCCGAGGCCAAACCATATCAGCAGCGTTGCCATGACCCCTTTCAGGCCAGCACGTGAGACATTTTCGCCACGATCGGCTGAGTCGGCCAGGGCAAGTCCTGCCGGGATGAGCGTCAGGCTGAACATTACCATTCCAAGTATTCCGCCCAGCGCGCCAGCCACAACACTGATCAGGCCGCCGTGAAGGATGTACCTGGTGCCGGTACGACGACCATATCGCATCCGGTAGTAGAATACCAGCAGTGGAAGCAGACCGTGCATCCACCCGAAAACCACTGTTAACAATGAGGGCAGTAAAATTACGCCTGCGACCAGAAGGATAGCCTGGATGATCTGCCGACCCTCAGGTTTCCCTGGAGTATCGGTCACCTGTCTTTCCTCTTAAGATTTGCCTTTAGCTCTGAATAACACCTGTGTACGGCAGCAGTGCAATTTGCCGGGCCTTTTTAATGGCATCACAGAGTTGGCGCTGGTGGCTGGCACAGGTGCCAGAAATTCTACGCGGGATAATCTTGCCCCTTTCAGAAATAAAATAGCGTATGGATCGAATATCTTTGTAATCGATAATCATTTCACTGTCTGTGCAGAACCGGCAGACTTTTTTTCTCGGGAATATTCGTTTTCTGGGTGGCATATCAATCTCCTAAAACTATATGTTGGGTGAACGATCCATGCCTGAATTTTTTTCTCGCTTTAAACCAAAAGGCCTGTCATGAAGGGTGGAGAAAACCAAGGCAGGTAACTGTTCCATTTATCGTAACTGTAGTCAGTGGGCCAGAAGGGTTACTCTTTTTCAGAGGCTTCTTCTGATTTTTCTGCTTCAGGTGCATCTTCAGTCTTGGCCTCGGTTTCTTCAACCTCCGGAGACTCCTCAGTGGCGGCTTCAGCTTTTTCAGCCTTCTTAACCTCTTCTGCGGGTGCTTTGGCTTCTACAGGCTTTTTATTTTCCTCAGCAGTGGCTTCAGCCTCTTCAGCCTTTTTGGCTTCCTCTGCCTCTTCGGCCTCTTTACGGGCCGCAAGTTCACCCTTGGCTGCTTCGACCTCCTCTGCGGAGATATCATCTGCCAGTTTGACTGTCATATATTTGAGAATACCTTCATCAATTCTGAACTTACGCTCCATTTCGGAGACCGCCGTAGGAGCGGTCGCGTAATCACAGAACACGTAGTAGCCCTGCTTTTCCTTTTTGATCAGGTAAGCAAGTTTGCGCATTCCCCAGCGGTCAAGATTGATGATTGTGCCTTGCTCGCCGGTGATGATCTCATTGGCACTGTCGATTCTGCTTGTGATTTCATCTTCGCTGAGATTGGGGTGAAGAATATAAATTGTTTCGTAACGTCGCATAAGTTCCTCCTCCTGGACCATGCTGTTGGAGATTCTGTCTCCGAGTTTCGGCTCCTTATTTTATTTAGGAGCGAAGAGGGCACCTTCTTTAATAAGAAGGCAATAAATTTACGACAGGCCGATCAACACAACCGGACTGTCTTTTCTGAAAAACATATTTATTTACCTTTTTCCAGGGGCTGTGTCAATTTTTTTTGAGTTTTTTTCCTCATTTTTGATTCGCTTCCACTGTTTCCGGAGCTCTTCTTCACTCATTTCAGTTTTTGTTTCAAAAACATGCGGGTGTCTGCGGATCATTTTCATGTTAATGGTTTCAATGACATCCTCAATGGTGAACTGACCTGAATCGCTGCAGATTTGCGAAATAAGAACCACAATAAATATAAGATCGCCAAGTTCCTCACGCAGTGCATCACTGTCATTTCCCTGCATGGCTTCAAGTACTTCAAGGTACTCTTCGGTAAGGTATTTCTGACTTGAACTCAATGTCTGTTTTTTATCCCACGGGCAGTGGGTTCTGAGCATCTCCACAGTGTGGATAAATTGTGAGAAGGGTGATTGTTCAGTTTTCATAAGAATTTGTTGATAAAAGTAATTAACTCCAGTAAGTTTCAAGATTGTTAACCAAGAGTTAAGTCGTTTCTTCCATACTAGCGGGCCTACTATTTAAGAAAAGCATTGACAAGCTGGTCAGCGCAGAATAGTAAGCAGAAAAAAAATCGACTTGGAGACGGGTTGAAAATGTGGTTTTATCCAGTGCCTCTGCCCAGTTACTCTCAGCCCCCCCCAGGGCAATAGAATTAAGTTCAATGGTTAGACCTCCCATATTTGAAAGAAAGTGGTCAAATGTCAACAGGCTTGATAGCGCAAGGTTGAAAAAGCCAAGATTTTAACGGATTTGTCATGGATAAACAAAAAGAGAAGCTTCTGCTTGAAAAACACAAGGATATTGCACGAATTGACCAGGAAAGCAAACGAACCCATGGCTGGTATGTCCGTGTTCGCTTTGAAGGAAAAACCCATTCAAAATTTTTTTCAGATAAAAAATGCGGAGGTCGTTATTCGAGCCTGCTGTCTGCCATTTCATGGAGAGATCAGAAAGAGCTTAAACTCGGCAAGCTTCGTACCAATAAACATATGGTGACAGTCTCTAACTCCGGTACCGGGGTGGTTGGTGTTCGTCATAACAAAAAAATGAATCGATATGAAGTCAGCTGGGTTACAGCCCAGGGCAAACAGGGCAAGACTTCAGTGTCGATCAACAAGCATGGGAAGGAGAGTGCCTTCCTTCGTGCCTGCAGAATCAGAAACGAGAAGGAAAAAACCCGACTGGGCTACTCCTCCTGACAGTTTGATTTTTCGCCTGGAGTCCTTTCACAAACAATAAAAAAGTCTTGACGTTTCCGTAGAATAAGAGTTTCATGTAGGATTCTTTGTTCTGGTCTTCGTCCCTGTTGCAGGGGCTGACTGGCCAATGAATGGACGCTACTGATTACAATTAGTCAACCTATCGGTTATATTTGCTTTTTGTGGATTATCCGGTCGGGTTACTTTTAGACATTTAATGAGGGTTTACGAAATGTATGCTATTATCCGTACAGGCGGCAAACAATATCAGGTCGCCGCAGGAGACCGGTTACGTGTAGAAAAAATCGAAGGCAACATCGGAGATACCGTTGAGTTGGACGATGTGCTGATGCTGGTTAACGAAGGGGACATCAAGGTTGGACAACCTCAGCTCGAGGGTACAAGCGTAACAGCAAAAATTGCCGAGCAGGGTAAGGCCAAGAAGATTATCGTCTTCAAGAAGAAGCGTAGAAAAGGGTACAAGCTCAAGCGTGGTCACCGGCAGTGTTATACTGCTCTGCAGATTGAGGGGATCAACGGCTAAAGAAATATATCGGGCAGGGAATTTACCTGACCGGCTCTAAGGAGGCACCAAGATATGGCACATAAAAAAGCAGGCGGCAGTTCAAGAAACGGCCGCGACAGTAAAGGTCAAAGAAGAGGTGTTAAACGATTCGGCGGCCAGATTGTCAAGGCTGGCAACATTCTCGTTCGGCAGTTGGGAACAAAGATTCATCCAGGCACCAACGTTGGTTGCGGCAAGGACTATACTCTGTTTGCCAAGGCTGATGGTGTCGTGACCTTTGAGGATTTTGGTCGCAATAAAAAAAGGGTGAGTGTTTATCCCGCATCCTGATTATTGACACCACGGTTGGAATTCGGTTTTAGCCGAATTTCTCCAGCAGGTAAGACTCGTCCGCAACTCATGATTGTGGTCGAGTCTTTTTTGTTTAAACTGGTTAGTTGTGTTTGTTTTTCAGGGGTTGGCACCTCCATTGTCTTTAGGGTACTTTTACTGAGTATTTAACTCTTATCTCTGTGCATTAGTTATGGCCTTTGTTGATGAAGCAAAATTTTATGTGAAGGGCGGTGACGGCGGCAATGGATGTGTCAGCTTCCGTCGTGAAAAATATGTCCCCCGAGGTGGGCCCAACGGTGGCGACGGTGGAAGGGGCGGCAATGTCCATATAGAGGCCACTGGCCGTCTTCAATCGCTGATTGATTTTCGTTATCGTTCACATTTTAAGGCAGAACGAGGTATGCATGGCCAGGGAAAAGACATGCATGGCCGTAAGGGGAAGGACTGCCTGATGTATGTTCCGGTTGGATCTATTATCAAGGACAGCGAGACAGGTGAAGTCCTTGCTGATCTCATCAACGAAGGTGACCGTTACCTCGCCGCAAGAGGCGGCAAAGGCGGGCTTGGAAACGCACATTTCGCCAGCGCTTCAAACCGGACACCGAGAATCGCCTCTAAGGGCAGAGACGGTGAGGAGCAGTGGCTGAAAGTTGAACTCAAGCTTATCGCTGACATTGGGTTGATCGGACTACCCAATGCCGGGAAGTCGACTCTGCTCTCCAAGCTGTCCGCCGCCAACCCCAAAGTTGCAAGCTACCCCTTTACCACGCTTGAACCACAGCTTGGGGTGTTGCACCTTGACAACTTTGATACCTGCATCATTGCCGATATCCCTGGTCTGGTTGAAGGTGCCCATGAAGGAGTTGGCCTTGGCCACACTTTTTTGAGGCATGTTGAGCGAACCAGAATTCTGCTCCATGTTATTGATGGCTCCAGCCCGGAGGCAAAACAAAACTGTCAGATTATTGAGAATGAACTTTCCGCCTACAAGAAAGAACTGAGTGAGCGCACCCGATTTCTTGTCATTAACAAAACCGATATTGCTGATCCTGAGAAACTTGAACCGCTGAAAAAATATTTTGAGCTGCTGGAATATGACTTGATAGAAGTTTCCGGTTTGACCGGAGATGGTATTGAAGAATTAAAAGGGAAAATAGGTTCCACTCTGGAGGAACTAGAAGAACTTGAGGAGCTGGCTGAGAAAGAAGCGAAAGAACAGGCGCTGAACCAGGAGGTGGACGGTGAGTTATCAACTTGATAAAAAACAAGCCGCCCTCCAGCGTCAGCAGCTTTTTCAGAGTGCTGACAGAATAGTTGTCAAAGTTGGCAGTGCCGTCCTTACAAACGCCCATGGGATCAACAGGGAGGTCATTGCAAACCTGGCCAAAGGAATAAGCCGTCTGCGAGATCTCGGAAAAGAGGTGATTCTCGTCAGTTCAGGCGCTGTTGCAGCCGGTCGCAAACGTCTTCACCTGAGGGATGCGACTGCGATCAACCTCATGGAAAAACAGGCATTGGCCGCCATCGGACAGTCCCAGCTGATGCAGCACTATGACGAGGCATTCAGCCTCCATGACAAAATTATCGGCCAGGTGCTGCTCACTCACTCCGATTTTGCCGACCGTGATCGTTATCTCAATGTCCGAAATACCATTTTGTCATTATTCAGATACAATGTCGTTCCCATAATCAACGAGAATGATACGGTTTCAGTTGAGGAGTTGCGTTTCGGTGACAATGACACCCTTGGTGCCATGATCTGTAATCTTATTGAAGCGGATCTTTTTATCTGTCTCACCGATGTGGAAGGGCTCTACACTGCCAATCCGCACACAGATCCTGATGCCAGGTTCGTCTACACTGTTGAGGAAGTCACAGAAGAAATTGAAGCCATGGCAGGCAATGTCAAATCACTGCTTGGCACAGGCGGTATGCTTTCCAAGATTCGCGCGGCCCGGATGGTTGCAGGGGGCGGGGGAAGTTCTTTTATCGGGCCTGGCAAAACAGAAAGCATCCTGGAGCGACTCTTTGACGGCGAGATGCTCGGTACCTTTTTCATGCCGTCTGAAGAAAAAATTCAGAGCCGCAAACAGTGGATAGCATTCGTCCTGCGGCCCAAGGGTTTTCTCAAACTCGATAAAGGAGCCTGCACCGCACTTTGCAAAGGCGGTAAGAGTCTTCTGCCTTCAGGCATTGTTGAGGTACATGGTGAGTTTGGAACAGGGGACCCGGTCCACTGCATTGATAACGGCCATGTTGCTGTGGCGGCCGGCCTCGTCAATTACAGTTCACGTGATCTCAACATAATCAAACAGTGCCGGTCCGAACAGATCTTTGATCTGCTCGGTTTTAAGGATTGCGATGAGGCAATTCACCGTGACAATCTTGTGCTTCTCAAATAAAGACTACTATTTGAGTCAGTTGGTAACTGGACAACTTTCGTCCAGTTACCAACTGACTCAACGATCAATTCATGGAGGGACTGAATCCTCCAACAGCTGCAGGAAACAGAGATGACTAACTCCAGTGAACTTGAAAAAATAATAAGGGAAATGGCTGCCGGTGCCAGAAAAAGCAGTAGGAAACTGGCAAGCCTGTCAACTGCAGCCAAGGATCGTGTGCTGCTCAAAATGGCCGATGAACTGATCGCCAGTAAAGGTCGTATCCAGGAAGAGAATAAAAAAGATCTTGCAGCCGGGCGTGAAAAAGGGCTGTCAGCCGCCATGCTTGACCGTCTCGAACTTTCAGACAAGGTGATCGAATCCATGGTCCAGGGCCTTAAAGAGGTGACAGCCCTGCCGGATCCGGTCGGTGAAGTGGCCAAAATGCAAAAACGTCCCAGCGGGATCATGGTCGGACGTATGCGGGTTCCCCTTGGTGTTATCGGTATGATCTATGAGTCCCGGCCAAACGTCACCGTTGACGCCGCCGCTCTCTGTCTCAAAGCCGGTAATGCTGTGCTGCTCCGTGGCGGATCCGAGGCGTACCATTCAAACATGGTGCTTGCTTCGGTACTGCAGGATGCACTCAAATCTGAGGGGATCGACCCTGATACAATTCAGGTCATTCCGGTGACCGACCGGGAGGCGGTCACCATTATGCTTTGCCAGGAAGAGTTCATCGATCTGATTATTCCCAGGGGGGGCGAGGGCCTGATCCGTTTCGTTTCAGAAAATTCGAGAATCCCGGTTTTGAAACATTACAAAGGCGTCTGCAATCTTTTTGTCGATGAGTTTGCCGACCTGCAAAAAGCTTCGCCGATTATTGTCAACTCAAAGACCCAGCGTCCTGGAGTCTGTAACGCCCTTGAGGGATTGCTGATTCATCGCAATATCAGTGAGAAGTACCTGCCCCAAATTGCTGCTGTGCTTAAGGATAAAGGCGTTGAACTGTTGGGCTGTGATGAGTCAGTGCGCCTCTGTAATGATGTTAAGCCTGCCGGCGATGATGATTGGGGGACAGAGTTTCTTGACCTGAGACTCTGTGTTAAAGTGGTTGACTCCATGGATGAAGCCATCGGCTATATTGAACAATTTGGGTCTCAGCACACCGAAACCATCGTCACTGAACACTACTCCAATGCCCAGGAATTTCTTGTCAGGGTTGATGCTTCCGCTGTAATGGTCAACGCCTCAACCCGGTTCAATGACGGTGGCCAACTCGGTCTCGGTACTGAAATAGGCATATCCACAACTAAGCTTCATGCCTATGGTCCCATGGGACTCGAAGAACTGACGACCTCTAAATTTATCGTCTATGGTCAGGGGCAGGTCCGTAGTTGAGTGATCCCCGGTTGAAAATAGGGCTGTTGGGCGGCACGTTTGACCCGTGTCACAATGGGCACCTGGCTCTTGCCGAAGCGGCTGCAGATTTCTGCAGCCTCAACAGGATCGATTTTATTCCAGCTGCTCAACCGCCGCACAAAGACAGAGGACAGCTCACCGATTATCACCATCGAGCGCGGATGGTGGAGTTGGCCATAAAAGGGCGGCAGCGCTTTATCCTCTCCGAGGTGGAGTCACGACTGCCTTTGCCCTCTTATACAGTTGATACACTCAAATACTACCGTGAGCGCTATGACGACCGCTGCTCTCTTTATTTCATCATCGGCCGAGATGCCTTTGTCGAGATTGAATTATGGAAAAAGTATCGTGAAGTGCTCTCCCTCAGTCATTTTATTGTGTTTTCCCGCCACGGTTTTGAAAACAGCCTGATGCCGCACCTGCTGGAAAAGCTTGGCTACATCGAAGAAAAAAATTTCTGGTACAACCCTCTCACAACAATGCGGATCTATCAGCCTTCCTTTGCTGCCCCTGAAATTTCCTCGTCCACCATCAGAGAACTGCTGGGTCACAGTCCCTCTCAGGTTAAAGATATTCTCCCACCATCGGTTGCGGACTATATTTTTTATAATCAGCTCTATGGTACCCAATCGACAGCTTCATGATTTTTCCAGGACAGGCCTGCTCAGTTGAAATACCCATGAAAAATTCAATGGGAGTCATAATTCCTTGTCTGTGAATTATATTTTTCTGCTCACTACTTCTCTTGTGACTGGTCATGATACTGATGTTATGAGATTTTTTGTATTTGATGATGACTTTTCAATACTTGACAATTTTCATGGAAATAAGGCTATAATGATAGAAGGTGTCGTCTGAAAAATATCCTGGACATCATATTTTCATTGATTGACATCATCGTCGCAAGAGAGGCAGGAGCTATATCTGGTAGTGTCCGGTCTGTTTCGACATAGTGTTTTGGTACTGAAGTATTTTTTATTTGCCGCAATATGTCTTCAGGTGTGGTTGTTCAAAACCCTGTTTTGCGGTAATTTGATGAACAAGTCTCTGACTGACCGACCGGTCAGGGATCCACCCTCTAATACAGGCGGCTATGACCTCCAGCATAAAATCTGAAGCCCCGGCAGGTCCTGTCAGAGTACTGCTCATTGATGATTCACCTTCATTGCGTCAGCTCTGCAAAGGCATGCTCAAGCCGTTTGGTGATATCGTTGTGACTGGAGAGGCTGATAATGGTATTACCGGGCTTGATCTGGTTCTCAAGCAAAAACCTGATGTTATTCTTCTCGATGTCGAGATGCCCCTCATGGATGGTTTGACTACCCTGCAGCATCTCATGATCCACACCCCAACTCCGACCATTGTTTTTTCCAGCCTGAGCAGAAGGGGAACTCCCAGATGTTTTGATGCATTCAAGTACGGTGCTGTTGATTTCGTCTTTAAGCCTGAATTTTTCCAGGATTCACACCAGAAAGCACTCAGTCAACTGCTTTATCAAAAGGTCTATGAGGCTTCAAGGGTTAATGTGGATTCCGTAGATCCCATGCAGACTGTGGTCCATGAGAAGCATGAGGACGCCATCGATGAAGGTGTCGTCTATTTTTGCGAGGAGTGCGGTGCCAGGTGCTCTTTGGAGAGCTCATGTCTCAAAAATAAGAAAAAAATTTACTGTGGTCAATGTGGAGAAGAGCTTCAACCGAGCCAGAGAGATCGCTATCACCGAATGGGCTTTATAACTGCCATTGGAACCGGCAGGGATGGCTACTTCAATCTGCTTCAAATTATTCCAAACTGCCGTCCTGATATGGGGGGTGCTCTGATTGTAGTTATTCACGACCAGGCCGATCAGGTCGACAGTTTTGCCAGATATCTCGACTCTATCTGTGAAATGAGAGTGCGCCGGGGATTTGACGGTTTGACCATTGAGGGCGGAAAATGCTACCTGTTGACCGGCTCTGAATACTGTGTCATCTCCCATCGTACAGGTTCATATACCTTCCAGATTGATGATCATTGCTCCACCGAGATGGGCTACGGCATTGACCTGCTCATGGGGACAGTGCGAAAATATATGAAGGAACACTGTGCCGGGGTGTTGTTTTCCGTTCGCAGTGATGACGGTATTATGGGTGTTGGTGCCATTGTTGAAAGTGGAGGCAGGGGAATTGTGCTTTCTGCTGAACGCTGTCTGGTCAAAAGGACCAGGGAGCCTGAGATTCCAGCCATCCGACATGAAACAGAGCTCGTTGAAACCATAAGAAAAATGCACCTCAGTCAAAAAACAAGTGTCGTTACCGCATAGCCCAGACCATGTATCGATTCAAACAAGATGAAAGCGCAGGAACAGAAGGTAATCGACTAATGAAAAACAGGGCTCATCCGCGCCTGCTCTTTCAGGCTTCTATTGAAGTCCGCCTCTTGAGTGAAGAAAGTTCCGACAGCCGGCAGGAGGTCAGAGAATGCTGGAGCCGGGATCTGTCAGCAGGGGGACTCTCGTTTGCAGACAGTCGCCCACATCGCCTTGACAACGTCCTCAGAATTACGGTTAGTTTTGGAGCTCCTGGTGACTCCAGTCAGGAATCAGGCCAAGATGAGTTTCATGCCATGGCCAAGGTGGTCTGGTGCAGCAAGTTCGAGACTGACTCCTACGCTGTTGGTGTCGAGTTCCTCAATATCTACGAAGAGGACTTTCAATTTTTGCGCGACTATGTCCTGCAGAAACTTGAGAAGGGAACCTGACTCAGTTCTGTACATGACTGTCTTCTCAAAGGAACTGACTTTCCCGGTGATCTTGCCAAAACCCGGTGACAAGGTCTGTTGAAATCGGTAAGTTGGCTATGTTGTTTTCCATCTCAACATCCAGCCAGGCCAACTTATGCGATACATAGCCGATCTCCATATTCACTCCCTCTATTCAAGGGCAACCTCCAAAGCCTCAAATATTGCCTCTCTTGCCGCCTGGTCAAGGGTCAAGGGAGTGCACCTTCTCGGAACCGGTGACTTCACACACCCGGCCTGGCTCCGCCAACTCAAGGAAACGCTCTGCCCGGCTGAGCCGGGATTTTTCAGACTCCGTGACGAAATCTCTCCACAGTTAACCGCACCTCTCGTTGACTCCATAACACCAGAACCCATCGACAGCCGTTTTCTTCTCACCGCTGAGATCAGTTCGATCTACAAAAGAGGGGATAAGGTGCGAAAGGTGCACAACCTTATCTTTGTGCCCGATTTTGAATCCGCTGAACGGATCAGTGCCAAGCTGGCCACAATCGGTAATATCGAATCTGACGGTCGCCCAATTCTCGGCCTCGATTCAAGGGATCTGCTTGAGATAGTCCTCGAGCTTGCTCCACAAGGTTTTTTGGTTCCTGCACACATCTGGACACCCTGGTTTTCACTGTTTGGCTCAAAGTCAGGTTTTGATTCAATCGAAGAGTGTTTTGGTGACCTTTCGTCTCATATCTTCTGCCTTGAAACCGGGCTCTCTTCGGATCCTGAAATGAACCGGCTTATTTCAGCTCTTGACCGTTTCAGCCTGATTTCAAATTCAGACTGTCATTCTCCTGCCAAACTGTGTCGTGAAGCCAATATTTTCACCACCGGCTTTGATTATTTCTCTCTTCGTGAGGCACTGAAATCCCCTTGTGACGAACAGGGCAACCAGCGTTTTACAGCCACCATCGAGTTTTATCCGGAAGAGGGTAAGTATCACCATGATGGCCACCGTAAATGTGATTTCTGCTGCGATCCGTATCGAACCCGTGAACTGGACGGTAAGTGTCCGGTCTGCGCTAAACCGATGACCGTTGGCGTTCATTCACGGGTGATTGATCTTGCTGACCGTACAGAACCCCTCTACCCGAAAGGATCGCCCGGGGTACACAGCCTCATCCCTCTGCAGGAAGTCCTTGGGGAGCTCCTTGGCGTCGGACCCCAGACAAAAACTGTGGCCAAACACTACCTTCGGTTGATCAATACCTTCGGCTCCGAACTCAATGTCCTCCTGCTGGCTCCCGAGGAGGAACTGAAAAACAAATATTCCTCATTGCTGGCCGAGGCGATTCGACGGGTCCGCAGCGGAGAAGTTCACCGCAAACCAGGTTTTGACGGAAACTTTGGAGAAATAACCGTATTTGCCGGTGATGAAAGATCCTACTTCAGTGGCCAGCAGGATATTTTTGGAAATCCTAAAAAAAGGAAAAGATCTGTCAAAAGGAAATTGATTACCGAATCGGTTCAGTCTTTTTCCAAAAATGATGAAACCGAAAATGTCGAAAATGTGGCGGTCGGTAACAACCTCCCTCAGGAGGAGGCCGTAACCCATAACGGAACACATCTGCTCATCCAGGCAGGACCTGGAAGTGGCAAAACCTATACCCTGGTTAAAAGAGTTACCAGAATCCTCGAAGAAAACTGGAACCAAGGGTCAAAAATGGTCCTCATCACTTTTACCAACAAAGCCAGTGATGAGATGAAAAAGCGGGTTCTTGACACCGGTGCCAAAGGTGCAGAGCAGGTTTTGGTTTCAACCTTTCACGGGTTCTGTCTCGGGTACCTGCGCCGTCTTGAGCCGGATTTAAGGGTGGTTGGTGAAAAAGAGCGGCATTTTTTTCTCAAAAGGCTTGAATCCGGGTTGTCAAACCGGGAGATTGCAGAAAAATCGAAACAGTTTTCTGCATTTTTTACAGGACAAAGTGAGGTGGAGCCCCCTTCGTTGTTCAAAAAATACCTTGAGCTGTTGCGTGATAATTGTCTGGTTGACCTGGACGAGGTGGTGTCCCGTTTTAACGATCTTTTTCTAAGTGACCAGGCACGGCGCAGCATTCTGGAAGAGGAAATATGTTACCTCTTTGTTGATGAGTTCCAGGATCTGAACCGGGAGCAGTTTCAACTGGTCAAGTCGATCTCCGCATGGGCAGAGATTTTTGGCATAGGCGATGCCAATCAGGCTATTTATGGCTTTCGTGGCTGCAACCCTGAATTTTTCAACCTTTTCCAGGAAGAGGAAAACTGTAAGTCCCTGCAGCTCGACCTTAATTATCGCTGTCCGGCGACTATTCTTAACGCGGCGGAGAGTGTTATAGACAAAAATTATCCTGCGGCCCCTGAGGGACGGCAGCACCTGAAGCCAGTGAAGGGAAAAGGTGACAGGATACGATATGTTGAGGCGGTCAACGAAGTCCAGGAGGCACGTTTTATAAAACAGGAAGTAGAGCGACTCCTTGGAGGAACAAGCCATCGGAGTATGGACAGTGGTTCTGCAGACCATGATGAGATGAATTTTTCTTTTTCCGATATCGCCATTCTGTTTCGTTCTTCGCGGTTGCTCGCACCACTTGCCAAAAATCTTGAACAAAGCGGTATCCCGTTCCAGACGGTCGGCGTTGAGCCATTCTATGCAAAAAAACAGTTTCGACCAGTCTACTCACTGGTAAGGGTTGCCGCTGGGTCCACTGAAATAGAAGATTACCTTCACTACATTTCTTCAATGAAAGGTATTGGCGCAAAAAGGTTCAACAAGGTTGAGAGCCGACTGCCCTTTTCATGCAGCGGTGAGCAGTTCTGGCAGGTTGCCCGTGAGTTCGGAAAAACCACTGGCAACAAAATTCTGGAGCAGGGGTTTCAACTGCAGCACCAGTTGGCTGAAGGCTGCATGAAGGAGAGCGTACTGAAGGTGATGAGAAATCTGGATATCTGGGATATCTTCCCGGAAGAAAACAAAAATAGATTTCTTGACCTGTGTGGACTCTTTGGCCAAGATCTCACCGGCCTGAGCAATTACCTCAGGGAAAATCTCAATCAGACGCTTTATGATGAACGGGCCGAAAAGGTGGCTCTTATGACCCTGCATGGTGCAAAAGGTCTCGAGTTTCCGGTGGTCTTCATGGTGGGGGTGGAAGAGGGAATTTTACCATCGGCCATGTCGGCAGAGGAAAACGTGGACGAGGAGCGACGCCTCTTTTATGTCGGAATGACACGAGCCCGTAAGAGACTCTATCTCAGTCGCTGCCACCAGCGAAACGGCGTTATTCAGGAAAAGTCCCGTTTTATCGACGAGATTCCAAAGGAAGCGCTCATGCGAATTGAGCAGAAGCAGAAGAAGAAAAAGAAATTATCGAAACAGTTGCCTCTGTTTTAAAGAGATCTGCTCATTTTTACCCCGCCACCATCAACTGTTGATGATGGTACGGATGATATCGCGTTTGCCGATGATGCCGACAATCCGGTTGTCCTCAACCACCGGCAGTGTGTGGATGCTTTGTTCAGCCATGATGGTGGCGATTTCGTCCAGCGGTGTATCCGGAGCCAGCAGGGTGGGGGACGAACTGCAGATGTCTCCCACCATGGAACCGGCTATTTTTTTCATCTCCTGTTCCATCTTATCCGGGTTTTCCAGGTAGAATACTGAATCCAGGATGGTGATCACTGTGGGAATATGGACCTTCTTGCTCTGGTCGATGAGGTCGCTCTCCGTAACGACGCCGATCACCTTGCCACTGTCGTCCACCACCGGTGCTCCGCTTATCTGGTGCAGTGCCAGCGTCTGAGCCAGATCCTTGACCGAGGTATGACTGGTGACGGTGATTACTTCCCGGCTCATGATGTCCTTTGCCTGCAGCATGACTTTCCTCCAATGACGTTAGGGTGTTTTCAGGGCCCTTTAGTGTGGTCTCCGACTCAGTCGGTAACCGATTTCAGGTTGGACACCGGTGAATGACAGCACAACTTTTTCATACTGAGCGGCAGGGTGTCTGCCAGCTCGGATGCAAAGTAACCGATACCATTTTTTTCAAAAAGCATGTCACCAGCATCTCCGTGGATGTAGACGCCCAATACAGAAGCATCCAGAGGAGACAGACCCTGGCAGATGAGGCCGCCGATAACACCGCTTAACACATCACCCATGCCGCCGCTGGCCATGCCAGGGTTGCCGGTTGTGTTGATAAAGGTCATGCCGTCACTGGATGCTACCAGAGTGCCTGCACCTTTGAGAACCATTGTGCAGGGTTGATCATTGTTTTCAAACAGTTTGCAGCCCGCTTCAACCGATTCAGCACGATTGGCCTGGATCTTTGAGACTGTCGTTCGCAGGAGTCGTGACAGCTCACCGGGATGAGGGGTGAAGATACGCGGTCCGCCAGGTTCTTTCAACCGGTCAAGATGAGCTGCAAGGATATTGAGTGCGTCCGCATCAATAACCATCGGCTGGGAGATTTTATGGTAGAGATAGATAACCAGCTCAGCAGTGTACTCATGAAGCCCGAGACCCGGACCGATGACCAGGCACTGTTTTAAGTCAAGCAGGGTCTCAATATCAACAATGTCTTCAATGGAAAGAAACCCATGGCTGGGCAGGGGGGCGGTCATGGCTTCGACCATTGATGACTCAAATATTGAGTTAAGGTCTGCCGGTACGCCCAGGGTGGCAAGACCTACTCCGCATCGTTGGGCGCCGAGACTGCTGAGCATGGCGGCTCCGGTCTTACCGGTGGAACCGGCCAGAACAAGAAGGTGGCCATGATTTCCCTTGTGGGAGGCGGTGGCGCGTTTGAGAACCCCAAACTGTTCTTCGAGGCTCTCCCGGGTGATCAGCTCCGTGTGGATGCCGGCACCGCTGATGGCCTCAGGAGGGATGCCGATATCGACGACGTGGAGTTTGCCGCAGATGCCTGGCCCGTCGTGGAGGATGTGACCGGGCTGTGGAAGACCGTAGGTCGCGGTATAGTCTGCCCGGATGCAAACACCAAGCACCCTGCCATTATCGGAATTGACACCGCTTGGAATATCAACGGAAACCACTGGCACTCCAGGTGAAAAATCGGGCTGGTTGACCAGGGTAATCGTGTCGGCAAAGTGACCTTCAAGTCCACGGCTGAGGCCGGTACCGAAAATGGCGTCTACAATACCATAACAGCGACGCCCCTGCGAGGTGAACTGTTTAACGAGCACCGGCAGGGTTTGCACTCTGGCTTCTGAGTCAATAACATGATAGGGGATGCGCAGCTCCTTGATAATCCGTACATTGACTGCGGCATCACCTTTGAGCTGGTCCGGGTTGACAAGGAAGATAAAAATGACATGGCAGCCGCGCTGGTGAAGATGCCTGCCGATGACCAGACCGTCGCCGCCATTGTTGCCTGGCCCTATGAGAATAAGTGAGAAGGTGTCCTGGGCAGAACCGAGTTCTTTCTCCATCATCAGGACTGTCCCAAGACCGGCATTTTCCATGAGGACGATGCCGGGAATACCGTACTGTTCTATGGCGATGCGGTCAAGGGCTTGCATCTCCGTGGCCTTGGGGAGTTTCATAACCGGGTTGTTTTCCTCTTTGTTTTAGGAATGTGAACATCTTCCGGGAAAGGACAGAAAAAATGCAACCGGAAGCCTTCAGTTGATGGTTTTAAGAAAAGAGATGACGTTACTGACAACCATCTGGGATGCTGTACTGGACTCGCTGATCACTCCGAGGTAAAAACCGCCGAGGGAAAAAACCATGAGATTGTCTCCGGACTCCCTTTCAAGGCAGAGGTGTATATAATTCTGGCCGCCGACAGCACCGGAAAGATTCTCACAGTGCTGGCCGCAACCGACCACGGTGACAGCAAGAAGGCCCGGGCTGTCCATGTTAGTGGCCAGGGTGGACCCGTCTTTCTTGACAAGAAGGTACTGAGCCACGCCCTGAACCTCGGCAAGTCCTGCAAAATCTTTAATAACGGCCATGGCTTATTCCTGTTTCAAGATTTTTTCAATGTCTCTTTCAAACTCTACTCTGTCAGCATCTGTTTCAAGCTCATCGGCGAGACCGGGGATCAACTCACCAAGTCTTTCCTTTGCTGCCCCGCCATTTTTTGCCCATTTCGGCAGGGCATCCTCAAAAACCAGTTCGACAACCGGTCCGATATGTTTGGCAAGTTCATCCCTGATCGCGTTGAGCAGTGAGGAGAGATCATTATCAGAGTGAAGCAGCTCTTCGACAAGGGCAAGGTCCGCTTCACTGTCGTCTTCTTCGATTTCTACCACCGGTTCCTGCTCAACAGTTGCCTGGACCGGTGCATCACCATCACCCTGTTCACTGTTGAGGGCAAGCTGGACGGTCATCTTAAGCATGGAGGTGGAAAGTTCGGGGCGGTGAATAACAACCAGCTGATTGCCGTCATCAAGGATACGGGTACAGAGGTTGAGGGAATGAAAACCGACCTGTACTGCAGTTATATTGTTGAAACGGGATGACCCGAGTGAATGGACAGCGTATAATGTTTCAGCGATGTGCTGCTGCTCACCCATTGGAAAAATATGGGCAGCCTGATCAATTAGAATTTCATGATTGGGAGAGGCCAGGAAAGCCCCTGTGATCTCCGGAAGACTGCTGACGATATCCGGTATCACCTGACTATAGTTCATCGTAATTCCTCTTTTAAATGATTTCGGTACCTATAAGCATTAGTCTATATGTGAAAATTGCCGGTGTCAAGAGGAAGTCAGCGTGGCAAATGTTGTCGATTTAGTATTAAAACAGTATGATAATGCTCTTTTTGCTTGTTGCCGGAGTCTGTTGTTACGCATAAAACAGTTACCTCTTTGTCAAGGTAAAATCTGTGGATAACAGTCCATTACACATCACCAGTTTTAAAAAATCGTTCAACCAGGATCTAACCAGTTAAACTATAAAGAAAAACATCAATATTGCATCGAATAATGAAAATTATCGTTTTTGAACAGAAGAAATCGGCTGAATTGAAAATCGCAGGTGTCAGAGAACACGGCAGAGACGTTGAGTTTGTCGATATTGTGTCTATCGATCAGTTTCTGCCTGATTTTATCGATGAACCCGAAGAGTTTATCAGTGACGACTTTGACTGTGACCTGGTTCTTAATTATCTAAAGCATCCCGACCTGAGTCACTGTCTGGTTGAGATCTGTGAAAAAAAAGGGATTCCTGTGGTTACACCGGCAGGAAAGGGAGGCGGGTTCACTCCTTTTACCTGCTGTGGACTTGGTAAAAATGATCGTCTCGGTGCCTATGGCAGCTTGTTTGGCTTGCCTGAATATCGTGTGAGCCTCAAGGGAGATGTCATCAGCGATATCGTGGTGGTGAGGGGTGCCCCTTGCGGGGCAACCTGGGATGGGCTTGAAAATATTATCGGCTGCACAGTCAAAGAGGCATTGTCGAAATTGCCGCGGCAGGTTCAGTATTTTTGTTCGGCAGATCCATCGGGATTTGACCCGGTGAGCGGAAAGAGTCCGGTCCACTATGCGGGGTATGTCCACATTGCAGCACTGAAAAAAGCAATTGATCAAGCCGTTAAAGACAGCTGAAGAGTAGGTTAGGCCTTTTTTCGTCTCTTTTTACCCTTGATCCAGTTCCAGACCGGAGCGAGAAAATGATCCCTGAGGTCGAGGAGTTTTTCGATGACGGGTTTCGGAAAAAGTGGTTTTTCGCGGGCAACCCTGTGTATCAGGATTATGGCACCAATCAGAAAAATAAGGTTGGGGGCCCATATCGGGATTATCACCGGCAGATTGGAGTCTTCGGCCACGGTTTTGCCTAAGGTATATCCAACATAGTAAAGAATAAAAAAGCCGAGGCCAAGGGGTAACCCGGCGGCTTTTCGACCGGGCCCGGACTGCAGGCCGAGGGGCAGCCCAAGCAGGGTAAGAATAAAGCAGCCCACCGGCAACACCAGCCGTTTGTAGTACTGAACCAATCGGTAACGTCCCCGGGGGGTTGACGGACCTATCTCTTCGGCCGAGGCCTTGAGCTCCGCCATGCTCAGAGTGGAACTCGAACGGGCGGCTACATTTTCCTTGCCAATGACAGTGGGAACCTGGAGAGGAATGTTGATCTGGTAACGGTCAAACGAAACTACCTGAGAGCCCTTTTTACCCGGGCGGTGCAGGGTTCCTTCCTTCAGGATGATGGTCACGGACATGGCGGCAAGATCGGTACGCATGACGCCTTCATGAGCCATGGTAATCGTTGGATAATAATGACCGCGCTTGTCCGAGACCCAGACATCTTTCCAGCGCCCGGTTTCCTTGTCGATCCTGTTGACATAGACAACCACGTCGCCTAAGGCATCAGTGAACTGGTGTTCCTTGATGCCCTTGTCGATCTTTTCCTTGGCAACCTGAAACATCAGCTGTTTCATGGCAATTTCACCGACCGGAATCAGCTTAATGGAGAAGTAACCGGTGACCAGTGAAATAATAATACCGAAGATCATCACCGGCGGCAGGGTCTGGTAAATTGATACGCCTGAAGCCTTGAGCGCAAGTATCTCCGTGTCAGCTGAAAGCCGGGTGAAACCGACGATGACCGCAAGCATACCCGCCATGGGTATGGAATAGAGAAACATGTTGGGGAAAAGATAGGAGAAGAGCCTGACGAAGTCAGCTGGCCCGATATTGAGATCGAGGACTACGTTGAGGAACGGGATCAGCCGAACGAGAAAAAAAACAGCGTTCATGATAACGAAGCTCGCAAAAAACGGGCCGAGCATTTCGGTAACGAGGTAGCTGTAGAGAAGAAACGGTGGTCGGAAACTTTGCTTCATCAAAGAGCGTCGACAGGCAGTTGGGTTCTACCCGAAAATAGTATTTTCACTTGATCAGCGGGGACAGGTCAACTTATAAATTTTAACAGATGGGTTTGGCGGTACATTTCTATCTGATCTGTTCCCCGGAGATTCCCTTCAGGCTCGACTGCCTGACTGAGTGTAATAAAAACGGGACAAATGGTACTTTAAAAAGTGTACACTGTTTTCTCCCGGACTTTATATGAAGGGTGGTTTGAAAAATTATCAAAGCCAGATGAGGGTACACCATAGGTGGAAAGCTTTCAAGCAGTGACTGGGGGAATATATGGGAACAATTTCCGACCGAATGATCTTTCTCATTATTTTTGGTGTTTGTACGTTTTTCGGCGGTCAGTCCGGTTACGGTAATCTCGGCTGGTTTATCGGCAGTGTGGTCGGGTTTGTTCTTGGTTTGGCAGTAGGCAGATATTTCAGGAAAAAGAGAAGGTGAAGCCATTGAGGATTTGTGGTATGAAACAGGACTTGATTCGAACAGAGAAAAATAGATTTAAGACTTGAGGAATATGGAAGAAGATCAGCAAATCGGGGACAGGGATGACCAGTCCACCGATAATCATGCAAAAGAAGAGTTCGACGCCCAGTCTCTTACCGAGCATCTCCGCGAGCTCAGGAGCTGTCTGATCATTTCAATGGTCGCTGTTTTTGCGGGTTTTGGCGTCAGTTACCTTTTTATCAAACCCATCGGCACCTGGTTTTTCAAACCACTCATTGAGGTCATGCCCGAAGATGGATCACTCATCTTCACCTCATACCAGGAAGGGTTTTTTTTTATCTAAAGCTCGCCCTTGTCTGCGGCTTTCTTCTGGCCAGTCCCATTATTTTTTACCAGATCTGGCGCTTCATAGCGCCGGGACTCTATAAACACGAAAGAAAGATCGTCCTGCCTTTTACCCTGCTCTCCACTATCTGTTTTCTCGGGGGGACTGCCTTTGGCTACCTGGTGGTTTTTCCTCCGGCCTTTCGATTTCTCATCGGTTACTCCAACGAACAGCTCATGTCACTGCCTGCGGTCAGTGAGTACTTTTCTCTTGCCCTGAGACTGCTCATCGCCTTCGGGGTGATTTTTGAGATGCCTCTGCTCATGGTTTTTCTTGCCAAGGTCGGTATCGTCAATGTTTCATTCCTCAACAAACACCGTAAATACGCTATTTTGATCAATTTTGTCATCGCTGCCATTCTCACTCCAACACCGGATGTGGTCAACCAGTTGATGATGGCTGGCCCCCTGATCATTTTATATGAAATCAGTGTGGTGGGAGTCTGGCTTTTTGGCCGCAGGAGCTTTGCTGGATTTGATGAACAGCAGGCCGCTGCTCCAGAAACAGTTGATCAGGAGTGAAAAAACTGATTACAAATTTACCGATGTTCTCTGTGCTTCTTCGCTGGTTTTCTGGAAGGTGTTTTGATTTGTATTAAGACCCTGTTGATGCTGGAATATTTTTTTCCTGTACGCTATATTGAGTTTGATCAATCGAACATCTACAATCTTGAAGTTTGCCTGAGCGGGCCCAGGATTTGTATACTATAGAATTCCATTTTTTCGGTCGTACCAATCAAAATCAAGGAGGTTTCCATGAGTTCCAGTCCAGAATATGAAAAACTGCTCCAGATCGGTCGTCCACCCAATATCAAAAAACTGTTCCCAAATTCCAAGGCCCTGATTGTCAGCGGCAAGGTGATTGACAGGGCTCAGCTTAAAAAAGGCAGGGCCATGACCATGGCTGCAAACGGCCGGTCCAATTTTGTTATCCGCGGTGCGCTCCGCGCTGCCCAGCGAGCCGATGCTGCCCTCATTATCGAAATTGCCCGCTCAGAAGGCGGGGTCAATGCCTACTGTCCCACTAATTTCTGGAACATGGCCCGACAGGTCGATTGTGCCTGTAACGAACTCGGTATCACCATCCCGGTGGCCATCCATGCCGATCATTTCGGTATCAAAAGTGAAGCTGACCTGCCCCTGGCCAGGGTAGAAATTCCAACTCTCTTTGAGGCCGGCATCACCTCCATTGCCATTGATGCTTCCCATATGCCAGATGACAAGAACCTGCTGGCCAATATCGAACTCAACAAATATATCCCGGCCTGGGCCGGACTGGAGACTGAAGTAGGAGAGATCAAAGGCACCCAGGGTCTCTCTACCATTGACGATGCCTCTTTTCTCATCAAGGGGCTTAATGCCTATAGTATCTGTCCGGACTGGATAGCGTTAAACAACGGAACCACCCACGGCCTTGAAGATAGCGGCCAGGGAATTCAGGTCGAGTTGACATCCTCCATCCACCAGGCTCTGGCTCCATATGGTACTTCCGGGGCCCAGCACGGCACTTCCGGCAACAGCTCAGAGAGATTGCGGGCCATTGCCGCTGAAACTGCCACCACCAAGGCCAACGTCGCAACAGCCCTGCAGATGATCTCCTGGGGGCTCGAAGTTAATGACTATGGAAATGCCATCTTGAATGAAGACGGGAGCTTCCGTAAGGTGAAAGGGGAGGGGGTGACAGAAGAGATGTGGGAAAAGATGCTCGCCTATGCTGGGGAGCAGGGCTGGAGCGGTGGTGATTTCAAAAAACTCAACCTGCCGTTTGAAAACCACCTCATGAGCCAGCCTGCCGACATCAGGGAAAGGATGATCAAGCGTGTCGAAGATTTTGTATACACCATGCTGGTCGATGTCTTTTCCGCCGATGGAACAGGAACCATTGCTGCTGAATTGATTCTTGAGGCAGGAAGCCATGATCTTGGCGCCAAGGCCGATCGCATTGAGGATCCGGACCAGTGGACCAGAGAACTGATCATCGAAAGGGCGCAGACCCTCGATGTTGATAAGGGACCGGAAGGGGATTTTGACGATTGATTATTCACCGGTTAGATAGATAAACTTATAATTATTTCCCGATGCCATTGACCGGGAAGAGACTGTAGAACGACATGAGAAAAATAATGATTACAGGCGGGGCCGGTTTCATCGGTGCCCACCTCAGCCAGCGGCTGCTCCAGGCCGGCGACGAGGTTGTCGCCGTTGATAACCTCAACGACTACTACGATCCGCAGTTAAAGAGGGACCGGATGGCCCACCTGGCCCAAGGTGACGGCTTCAGTCATGTTGACCTCGATATCGGCGACCGACCAGCCATGGAGAAATTTTTTACCGAGCACCGGTTCGACTGTGTGGTCAACCTGGCCGCCCAGGCAGGAGTGCGCTATTCCCTGATCAACCCCCACTCCTACGTTGATACCAACCTGGTCGGTTTTGTTAATCTGCTCGAGGGATGCCGCCACTCAGGGGTCAAGCATTTTGTCTACGCCTCGTCGAGCTCTGTCTACGGTGCCAACACCAACATGCCGTTTTCGGTGCACGACAATGTTGATCATCCGGTATCCCTTTATGCCGCCTCTAAAAAGGCTAATGAACTGATGGCCCACACCTACAGCCACCTCTTCGGCCTGCCCACCACCGGGTTAAGGTTTTTTACCGTCTACGGCCCATGGGGAAGACCGGACATGGCGCTTTTTCTCTTCACCAAGGCAATCCTTGAAGGAAGAGCCATCGATGTCTTTAACAACGGTAATATGGAGAGGGATTTCACCTATATCGATGATATCGTCGAGGGGGTGGTGCGGGTGATCAACAAGATCCCGGAACCGAGTATGGAGTGGAACTCCAATACACCCGATCCTGCGACATCCTACTGCCCTTACCGGGTCTACAACATCGGTAACAACAACAAGGAGCAGCTGCTCCGTTATATTACTGTATTGGAAGATATCCTCGGCAGGAAGGCGGACAAAAACTTCCTTCCCATGCAGCCCGGAGATGTACCGGCAACCTATGCCAATGTCGATGATCTGGTCAAGGATTTTGACTACAAGCCTGCCACCACCCTGGAGGAGGGCATCGGTAACTTTGTTGCCTGGTACCGGGATTACTTCAAGGTCTGATTTGTTGGGTCAGGGCCGGTTTATTTAGGAACATGAGGAACCGGCCTCCCTACAAAACCGGGCTTCTCCCACCGCTCCATCGCACGTCGAACTGTTCAACTCCTTCTTGCCTTGCCGCTGATTGAATCAATGGTTATGGCAAAGACCCTTGTTTTTTTCCGCAGTTTGTCAATGTAGCTCAATCCTTCCTCAAGAAAATCAGGCGAGTATTTGCGGATGAGGCCTTCCAGACCCTTCTGCTTTTCTTCACCAAAGGCCTCACTACTATTTCCCCGGATAATGCAGCTCTCGTAAAGGGTCGCAAATTTACTCGGCATTGGGATGGTGTGGCCGACCACGCAGAAAGAGACCCGGGGATTGTTTTCCAGGTGAATAATCTTTTCGCCGTCCATGGCGCAGTGAAAATAGAGTGTTCCATCCAGCACACAGTAGTTCAGCGGGATGGAGTAGGGAGCAGATTCTCTGGTCACCATCGACAGGATGCCGTACTCACCTTTTTCAAGGATTTGGTACGCCTCTTCCTCATTGATCAAACGGTCATTTCTGCGCATCTTTTTACGGGGTCTTGGGCTGAAAGTTTCTGTTTCTTCAGTTTCGGTTCTAATGAAGAATCATTATACCATGATATTTCCTTGTTGCGTCCAGTCTTTTTAACTGGGGGCAGCTCTCAACCGGGCAGGTTGATGTAAACGGAGGTGCCTTTGCCGAGTTTGCTTTTAATATCCACGCTGCCGTTATGGGCCTGGGAGATATGTTTCACAATGGCCAGGCCAAGTCCTGTGCCGCCGAGGGTCCTGCTTCTGGCTTTGTCGCTGCGATAGAAGCGTTCAAAGACCCTGGGGAGGTGCCCCTCGCCGATTCCGGCTCCAAAATCCTGTACCTCGATGACGATGAGGGATTGGTTGTCAGAGATGTTTCTTGATGCTCGGATGATGATCTCTTGACCTCCCTCACTGTACCTGATGGAGTTGATGATCAGGTTGACGACGGCCTGTTCCAGGAAAACATCATGGGCTCTCACCAAAAGAGTGACCGGACATTCCAGTTTCAGAGTGATGCCTTTTTCATCGGCACGCGGGGTACAGGAGAAAACGGCCTCCTCCAGGATGGGTTTGAGGTTTTCCAGGCTGAGCTCTATCTTTTCAACCTCTGTCTGCTGTTCAATCCTTGAAAGCAGGAGGAGGTGGTCAACAATGGCGTTGAGATGGTTTGATTTCTTCAGGGCGATTTCAAGAAAGCGGATGGAGTGCGCTCTGTCCTGAAGCTCATCATCAAGGACAGTCTCGATGTACCCCTTGATAGAGGTGATGGGAGTCTTCAGTTCATGGGAGACATTGGCAACAAAATCATTTCGGATATTTTCAAGAAGTCGCTGCCGTGTAATGTCATGGAGGACCAGCAGAAGCCCAATGCTGCTGTTGATCTCATCACGGAGATGAGCGCAGTTGGCGATTAGAAACAGGGTGTCCTCGTTCTGGCCTATCTCAATTTCAGTTTCCACACCCTGTCCGCTGTGCCGGGAACTCTGGATCAGTTTAAGCAGGTCAATATTACGGATAAGTTCCTGAATAGGGCGGCCGATACTGTCTTCTTTGTCGATACCAAGCAGTGTAGAGGCAGAGGAGTTTAAGCTTATCAGCCGCTCCTCGGAGTCAACGGTCAGAACAGCGGCCAGCATGGAGTCAAGGACCGTCTGCAGCTCATTTCGCTGGTGGAGAATGGTGACGATACGCTCTTTGAGCTGGTCGGCCATGGAGTTCAAGGCCTGGGAAAGTGTGGCGATTTCGGTGGCGACGTGATCGGGTGGCCGCAGGTGGGGAGTAAATTTGCCCACGGCGAAGCGTTCAGCGCCCCGGGTCATATCTTCCAGTGGACCTGAGATTCTCCTGGAGACAAAAATATTAACAAGAGAGGCGGCGATGACGACGATGATCATTGCCAGGGTGACGTCTTTTTTCACCTTGGACACGGTCTGCTCCAGCTTGGACACGGACACGGAGATTCTCAGCATGCCGTTGCCGGCGACTTCATCTGTTTTGTCGGCTTTGTTAAGTAAGATGGCGACATAGAGCATTTTTTCGCCGATGGTCTGGCTAAATCGCATGGAGGAGCCGTGGCCATGCTCAGCAGCATCAAGAAATTCCGGCCTCTGTCTGTGATCGTCCATGGTTTCAGGATCAGAGAGGGAA
>JBDLID010000003.1:0-53806 GCA_039715055.1 Thermodesulfobacteriota bacterium
TGCTTTACCACCGTATAGCCGAGTGGTTCGACATAATTCTGCACGGCAGCGGATATATCAGCGATTCGATTACCGACCCTTACCTGCTCAATGGCCAGTTCCAACGAATGTTCCGTTGCACACATCAGCTGGTGACTCTTTTTTGAAACCCGGCCAACCGGTATGGTCACTGCCGAGTCTCCATAAAAGCCTCGATGACAGACACCAAAATCAACTGAAACAATGTCTCCCTTTTTCAATTTTCGCTTTCGCGAAGGGATTCCGTGTACAACCTCTTCATTAATGGAGACACAGAGACTGGCCGGAAAACCGTGGTACCCTTTGAAGGCGGGGACCGCCTTATGTTTAGTGCAAATTGACTCAGCAACCTGATCAAGGTCATAGGTAGAAAGACCAGGTTCGGCAATCTCGATGAGTTTGGCCAGTGTTTCAGCAACAATCTGGTTGGCCTCACGCATTATAGCGATTTCTTCGGGACTCTTAACAACAATCTGTTTGGGTCCCGGCTGTCCGCCCCCGTTCACAACCTACTTCCGTCCCTTAATTGCTCCCGCCTTCATAAATCCCTCGTAGTTGCGCATCACAAGATGAGATTCAATCTGTGAAATCGTATCGATGGATACACCGACAACGATCAGTAACGCGGTTCCTCCGAAATAGAAGGGGACATTAAATTTTGCTATCATAATAGTCGGCAATACACAGACAACACTCAGGTAAATTGCGCCTACCACCGTCAGTCTGGTCAGTACCTTGTCAATGAATTCAGCCGTTTTCTTACCGGGTCGGATGCCAGGGACAAAGCCGCCGTTCTTCTTCAAATTTTCGGCCACATCATCGGGTTTGAAGGTGACAGCGGTGTAGAAAAAACAGAAAAAGACGATCATGCCGATATAGAGCAGATAATACCAGACGGTTCCCGGTGAAAGAGCGGCAGAGACCTTCTGCACCCAGTCAACCTGAATAAAACCTCCAACCGTTGCCGGAAACATCATGATCGATGAAGCAAAAATTGGCGGAATAACACCGGCGATATTAATCTTCAACGGAAGATGAGAGCTCTGCCCACCGTACATTTTTCGGCCGACAACCCTTTTTGCGTACTGGATGGGTATCCTGCGTTGGGCAGTCTCAAAAAAGACGATGACAGCGATAACAGCGACCATGAAGGCAACGAGAAACGGTATGAAGAAGAGTGCAATCTCACCAGCCTTGACAAGCTGAATAGAGTTAACAATGGCAGAGGGCCCTCTTGCAATAATACCTGCAAAGATGATGAGTGAGATACCGTTACCGATCCCTCGTTCTGTCATCTGCTCGCCAAGCCACATGATAAAGGCAGTACCGGAGGTCAGCGTCAGCATGGTCATCAGCTTAAAACGAAGTCCAGGCTCAAGGACGATCACTTCCCCGCCAGGCCCGGTCATTCCCTGAAGGCCTATGGCAATAAAGGTTCCCTGAATGATACTTAATCCAATGGTTCCGTACCGGGTGTACTGGGTAATCTTTCGCCGGCCGGCCTCACCTTCTTTGGACAGCGCCTCCAGCTGCGGGATAACCACTGTCAGAAGCTGAATAATAATCGATGCACTGATGTAGGGCATGATGCCCAGGGCAAAGATGGAAAAGTTCTCAAGTGCACCACCTGAGAACATATTGAACATTCCGAAAAGGGTGCCTGCGTTTTGTTGAAAAAACGCCGCCAGCGCCTCACCGTTGATACCGGGAGTCGGAATCTGTACGCCGATCCGGTATACGGCAAGCATGGTAAGGGTAAAAATCAGCCGCTTACGTAATTCCGGGATGTTTGCAGCTCGTTGCAATCCGCTCATGTATTTGGTTTAACTCCCTGCAGTAGGTTAAAGACCCCCTGGGGGGTTATTCACCATCTATGACGGATCCGCCAGCGGCTTCAATCTTGGCTTTGGCACCTGCGCTGACCTTATCAACGTTTACGGAAACAGCTTTGCTGATTTCCCCGTTTGCCAGCACTTTAACCGGTTGATCACCTTTAATCATTCCTGCCTCACGAAGGACATCAACAGTGATCACCTCACTGGTATCAAGTCCGTCCAGCTGGGACAGGGAGACAATGGTGTAGTCGGTTGCAAAGTTATTGTGGAAACCACGCTTGGGTAAACGTCTCTGGAGCGGCATCTGACCACCCTCGAATCCGGGGCGTCGGCCGTAACCTGATCTGGACTTGGCTCCTTTATGGCCTCGCCCTGCAGTTTTGCCATGGCCTGAACCAGGTCCCCTGCCCAATCGCTTTCTATTTTTTGTCGATCCCTTCTTGGGCGACAGATTTGACAACGTCAACATCTCAAACCTCCTCGACCCGAACGAGATGCTCGACTTTTTTCAGCATCCCCCTGATTTCAGGCGTATCCTTTCTGGTAACACTCTTTTCCATCTTTGTCAGTCCAAGACCGGTAAGAGTGGCGCGGATTTTCTTGGTACTGCCTATCCCGCTTTTAATCAGTTTATATGTGATTGTCTCAGCCATCTAAAACACCATTATTATATAAATTTCACACAAGCATTGAACCTCATCCCGAAACGATGGGATCAGGCTGTCAGCTCATCAACAGATTTCCCTCTGAGCCGGGCAATTGCCTCAGCAGTACGGAGGCTTCTCAATCCATTGAGAGTGGCCTTGACCATGTTATGGGGGTTGTGGGAGCCAAGACACTTGGTGAGGATGTTGGAAACACCCGCTGCCTCAAGAACCGCACGGACAGGTCCACCGGCGATAACTCCGGTACCAGCCGACGCCGGCTTCAGCAGAACCTTGCCTGCGCCGTAACGACCAGTGATCTGATGCGGGATTGAGAGATCGGTCAGTGACACCGGCTTCATGTCACGTTTTGCTCTCTCAACACCTTTTCGAATAGCCTCGGGAACCTGGTTGGCTTTACCAAGGCCGTAACCGACCTTGCCTTTACCGTCACCAACAACCACAATGGCGGAAAAAGAAAACCTTCGGCCGCCTTTCACAACCTTTGCAACACGGTTGATAAATACTATTTTTTCAATGAGTTCCTCAGTTCCTTCACTTTTGGAACGCTTAAAATCAGCCAAGGGACACCCCCGTAATAATCATCGATTAATTAAAATTTCAATCCGCCCTTGCGAGCACCTTCGGACAAGGCCTTGACCCGGCCATGGTAGATATATCCACCACGGTCAAATACAACCTCTGCGATTCCGGCAGCTTTGGCACGTTCAGCAAGCATCTCGCCGACCTTTTCAGCTGCCTCGGTTTTACCTTTGGCATCAACCGCTTCATACCCTTTATCAACTGTTGACATGCAGGCCAGTGTTTTACCTGCAGCGTCATCGATGATCTGGGCATAGATATGTTTATTGCTTTTAAAAACACGAAGCCGCGGCTTTGCAGCGGTTCCGGTGATTTTCTTCCTGATACGACTGACTCGCTTGGCGCGGGCAAGTCTTTTAGGGTTTGTTCTAGCCATTATTTATACCAGTTGTTTTTTCGTGACTTTTATACACGATTGTTTCGGTAAACGTTTACCTGCTGACAATCAAGTCAGGCAAACGCTCAACTTAAGCTGCGCTTGATTTACCGACCTTGCGGACAATATGCTCATCCTCGTACCGTATGCCTTTTCCCTTGTAGGGTTCCGGCTTTCTTACGGACCGAATCTTTGAAGCGGTAAGGCCGAGGAGTTCCTTGTCAGCGGACTCAAGACTGATCTTGGTGTTGGCTTCAACATCAGCACTGACACCTTCTGGCAAGGGAAATTGAACTGGGTTTGAATAGCCGACATTCAAGGTCAGGGTTTTACCGGACACATTGGCCTTATAACCGACACCTTCAATGACCATTACTTTCTTGAAACCCTTGTCAACTCCAAGAACCATGTTGTTAATAAGGCTCCGGGTCAGGCCGCGAAAGGCATTGATTTTCTTGCCCTCATTTTTAGCGGTGACAAGCAGTTCATTCCCTTCCTGGGCTACAGCGATTTCAGGATGAATAATACGTTCTAAAGCACCCTTGCCGCCCTTGACGGCGATATTCTGCCCATCAATGGTTACAGTAACCCCGGCAGGGACTTCAATTGGTTGTTTTCCAATACGAGACATCTTTACCTCCTTTATTGTAAAGGTCTACCAGACCTCACAAAGTATCTCTCCACCGGTATTGTTAGCCCGTGCAGTTTTATCGGACACAATACCGCGGGAAGTGGAGATAATAGCCACTCCCATTCCATTCAGAACCTTTGGGATGTCTCCAACTGCGGCATACCTTCTCAAGCCGGGCTTACTGATCCGCTTGATACCAGAGATTACAGGTTCATCGTGGGGTCCGTACTTCAGCTCAATGGCCAGGGTTCCTTGCGGACCTTCATCGGTTTCCCGATAGTCGATAATATAGCCTTCGTCTTTCAGAACCTTGGCGATATTAACCTTGGTCTTGGATTTGGGCATCTCAACGGATGTGAATCTTGCCATTACACCATTTCTAATCCTGGTCAGCATGTCTGCCAGGGGATCGCTCATTGACATAGCGAACACTCCTTGTCTTCGACGAGATTATTTACAAATATTTGTTGTGCTGCTTTACCAACTGGACTTTGTCACACCGGTAATTTCACCACGCGACGCAAGTGTCCGGAAACAGATCCGACAGACACCAAACTTTCTCATAAAGGCCCGAGGCCGCCCACAAAGGGGGCAACGGTTATAGCGCCTGACTTTAAATTTCGGCTTTCTTTGCGCTTTTGCAATTAATGATTTCTTAGCCAAAGCATCCTCCAGTTGGATTACGTTATTTGAACGAGACTTTAATCGTCTTATTTCTTAAAGGGCATTCCCAGCTCACTGAGCAGGGCTCTTCCCTCATCATCGGTGTTTGCCGAGGTCACGATTGCGATATTCAACCCTTTGATTTTATCGATCTTATCATAGTCGATTTCAGGGAAGATAATCTGCTCCTGAATTCCCAGGGCAAAATTGCCACGGCCGTCAAATGATTTCGGAGAAATTCCACGGAAATCACGAACACGGGGCAGGGCAACATTTACAAGTTTACTGAAAAAGTTGTACATCTGCTCGTGTCTGAGAGTAACCCGGCAGCCAATGGGCATGCCCTCTCTCAGTTTGAAGCCGGCAATGGACTTCTTGGCCTTGGTGACAACAGCCTTCTGACCGCCTATGCGTGTAAGCTCATCAACGGCGCCTTCGATAATTTTTGGATTCTGAACCGCTTCGCCCAGACCCATATTGAGAATAATTTTCTCAATCTTCGGCACCTGCATCTTATTGGCATAGCCAAACTGCTCTTTTAAAGCAGGCACACATGTTTCCTGATAATATTGTTTCAGAGCTCCCATCTAATACTCCCGGCTAAAGCCTGATCGTTATCTATTTATTTTGCCTCGATGGACTCGCCGCACTTTTTACAGAAGCGGACCTTACTGCCATCATCGAGTATTTTCCTGCCGATGCGCCCGGTCTGGGTACACTCCGGGCAGATAAGCTGGAGATTGGAGACGTGGATCGAGGCCTCTTTTTCCACAATCTGACCCTGCTGGTTCATTTCCGAGGGCTTGGTATGACGCTTGATCATATTGATCCGCTCAACCACTGCACGGTTTTTCTGGGGCAATATACGGAGAACTTTCCCCACTCGACCCTTGTCTTTTCCAGCAATAACTTCAACCTGATCATCTTTCTTCAGGTATGTTCTACCCTGTGTCATATCAACACCTTTATTCATTCACTGATATTTGGGTTTCACCAGGGAAGCACTCTAGAGTACTTCCGGAGCCAGTGAAATAATTTTCATAAAACCCTGGTTACGGAGTTCTCTGGCAACCGGTCCGAAGATACGGGTTCCAACAGGCTCCCCGGTTCCAGACAGTATAACAGCTGCATTTTCATCGAACTTCACCCAGGTGTCGTCCATACGCTTCATCTCTTTCCGGGTCCGGACGACAACAGCCTTCATGACATCGCCTTTTTTGACCTTGGCATGGGGCATGGCTTCTTTAACGGTTACAACAACGACATCTCCAATGGAGGCGTAACGTTTTCGTGTACCGCCGAGCACCCGAATACAGAGAACCTTTTTGGCCCCTGAATTGTCTGCGACATTGAGTACAGTCTCACTTTGAATCATAATTTCACCTGATAAAATATCAGTTACTGGTTATCGAATAACGAGGAACTAAACGTTTATACCGCCTGCTCCAATATAGTCCGGAGCCGCCAGCGCTTGCGCTTGGACAGCGGGCGACACTCCTCAATCATTACAGTATCACCAATGCTGCAGCTATTTTCCGGATCATCGGCAAGGTACTTGACCGTTCTTTTAATATATTTTCCATAAAGCTTATGGCGAACTTTACGCTCGACCAGAACGACAATGGATTTTTCCATACGATTGCTTACAACTGAACCGGTTCGTGTTTTTCGTGTTTTTCTATTTTCACTCATAATAATCTCAAGTCAATTTGGGGCGCTGTAAATTCTGGTATGTGGGAGTTATTACGCCCTAGGCTTTAGAGTTTTTAAAGGTCATAATCCTGGCAATATCTCTTCGCAGTTCCTTTAATTTGGAAGTGTTTTCAAGTGGCCGGATAGTGTGCTGGAATGAAAGTTTTCCAAGTTCCTCACGGAGCCCTTCTTCTTTCTTGCTCAAGTCTTCAGCGGACATATTTTGAATATCACTCATTTTCATAGCATGCTACTCCTTAAAACAACCTTGGTGGCAAAAGGCAGCTTGGCTCCGGCGAGCGTCAGGGCCTTAATGGCTGTTTCCTCATCAATGCCTTTAATTTCATAAAGCATCTTTCCGGGTCTGATCTGGGCTACCCAATACTCGGGGCTGCCTTTACCTTTACCCATTCGTGTTTCAGCAGGCTTCTTGGTGATCGGTTTATCAGGAAAAACCCGAATCCAGACCTGTCCGCCCCTTTTAATCTTTCTGTTGATGGCAATACGAGCCGCTTCAATCTGCTGAGCAGTCATCTTGCCGTTGGTAACGGCCTTGAGGCCGTAATCGCCAAAAGACAGGGAGGAACCGCGATTGGCCTTACCCCTCAACCGTCCCTTGAATACCTTTCTATGTTTTACCTTCTTCGGACTTAACATTTTCGTTACTCCATCTCTAACAGATGCTTAATTGGATAGGCGTGATCATCCGAGTGGCGCATCTTTCTCATTGAGAACTTCGCCTTTGAAAATCCACACCTTGACTCCGATAATTCCATAGGTGGTTTCAGCCTCAGAAAGGGCATAATCCACATCGGCTCTCAGAGTATGAAGCGGCACCCTTCCCTCACGAACCCATTCACAGCGGGACATCTCAGCACCACCAAGACGACCGGAACAGGAAATCTTTATCCCTTTAACTCCAAAACGAAGCGCTGAATTGACAGCTTTTTTCATGGCGCGTCGGAAGGCGACACGCCGAATGAGCTGACCGGCGATATTGTCGGCCACCAGCTGGGCATCGGCCTCAGGACGGCGAACCTCCTGAATATCAATGACGACCTGGCGGTTGATCATCTGCTCGAGATCCTTTTTCAAGGCCTCGATTTCAGATCCTTTCTTACCGATAACAATACCGGGCCGGGCAGTATACAGCTTGACTCGAACTTTTTCTCCGGTACGCTCAAGGACGATTTTGGAGAGACTGGCATGACCCAGACGCTTCTTCAAAAATTTTCTTATCTTCTGATCTTCGATAAGATACTGAGAGTATTTTTTGTCTGCATACCAGACAGAGTCCCAAGTTCGGGTAATATTCAGTCTCAGTCCATGTGGATTAACTTTTTGACCCAAAACAATCCTCCAGCTAATTACGTTTCTATGTATAAAAAATTTGAGAGTCTTACTCTTTAGTTTCTCGGAAGTAAAGAACTATTCTTCGTCGAGAATAACTGTAATATGACTTGTTCGCTTAATGATCCCTGTCGCCCGGCCCATGGCACGGGGACGAATCCGCTTTAAGGATGGACCGCCGTCGATGAAGATTTTTTTAATAAAGAGATTATCCACATCAATCTGGTCGTCCTGGGTCGCGTTAGCTACTGCTGACTCAACAACCTTTTCAATTATTCGTGCGCCTTTTTTGGGCATGAACCTGAGAGTGTTCAGTGCCTTATCGACATCCATGCCACGAACAACATCGGCGACAAGGCGTGCCTTCTGGGGCGATATTCGAATCTGTTTTGCAACGGCTCTTGCTTCCATATTTTTTTCCTCGATCCCAGCCGTACCGGGCGATTATCCTCTATCGTTCAAGTGAGCACGAGCAGGCCGGCCAGAATCAATCAGGCCGGATTATGCTGGAATCACCTATAATTTCGTTTTTCTGTCGGAGGCATGACCGTAATACGTTCTGGTCGGAGAAAATTCACCGAGTTTGTGGCCAACCATATTTTCCGAGACAAAGACAGGTATAAATTTTCTGCCGTTATGAACCGCAAAAGTAAGCCCTACCATCTCAGGGGTAACATCCGAACGCCTTGACCAGGTCTTGATCACCTTTCTTGAACCACTTTCAATAGCCTTATTCACCTTGGCCATCAGGTGCTCATCAACAAAAGGTCCTTTCTTAATCGAACGAGACATATTTTCAATCCTTATCTGTTATGATCTCTTCTTAACAATGTACTTATTCGAGGACTTATTTTTCCTCGTCTTATAGCCCTTGGTCGGATAACCCCAGGGTGTACATGGATGACGTCCACCTGAGCTTTTTCCTTCACCACCGCCCATGGGATGATCAATGGGGTTCATTGCAACACCTCGAACATGGGGACGCTTACCAAGCCAGCGCTTTCGTCCGGCCTTACCGAGTTTCTGAGACTCATGTTCACGATTGCCAACCTGGCCGATACAGGCCCGGCAGAGCTTATGAAACTTGCGGACCTCACCGGACGGCAGCCTGACCAGAACATAAGTTCCTTCCTTGGCCATCAGCTGGGCAAAGACTCCTGCACTGCGGACAAGTTGCCCACCCTTGCCGATCTTCATCTCGATATTATGAATAATCGTACCCAGGGGAATATTGGTCAGTGGCAAACAGTTACCCGGCTTGATGTCAACGTTATCGCCGGCAAGGACCTGATCCCCAACGGAAATACCTTCCGGAGCCAGGATGTATGCCTTCTCGCCATCAATATAGCTGAGCAGTGCGATATTGGCTGAACGGTTCGGATCATACTCAATGGACACGACCTTGGCGCTAATGTCGGTCTTATTGCGTTTGAAGTCAATAATACGATATTTACGCTTGTGACCTCCACCAATATGGCGGGAGGTGATTCGCCCGTAGTTGTTACGTCCACCACTCTTTGACAGGGTGGAAACCAGCCCTTTCTCCGGTCTCTTTTTGGCAAGATCCGGATTTTGAATCGAGACATGGTGCCTTTTTCCGGCAGATGTCGGTTTATATGTTTTAATCGTCATGACTTCCCGGTCGCTCCATCAGATTAATTGATTGATATCGATGCGATTATTCTCTCAAGGCTTGGCAGCTTAGAGCTCATCAGTAAAATTGATTTCGCCCTCGGCAAGCGTCACATAGGCCTTTTTCCAGTCATTCTGGAAACCAACGTAACGGCCGACACGTTTCTGCTTACCGTGAACAGATGTGGTGTGAACGGATTTGACCTTCACATTGAACATCTTTTCAACTGCCTGTTTGATATCAATTTTGTTGGCCTGCGGGTTAACTTTGAACACCGCCTTGCCCTCTACTTCCTGTAAGAGTGCAGCCTTCTCTGTCAAACAGGGCCCTTTCAGTACATCATGGATATTTTTCATGGTGTCAACCTCTTCTCAAGTCCTTCAACTGCAGGCTGAACCAGAATCAGCTTCTTATGCAGCAGCACGTCGTAAACATTGATTCCCTCAGCGGTCAACACCTTATAGCCATTGACGTTACGGGAAGACTTGTTGACGTTGTGGTTCTCACCGTCGGTGATAATCAGCCCATTTTCAATTTCAAGAGATTTCATGATGGTCACAAAATCTTTGGTCTTGATCTGATCCATGGTCATATCGTCGAGGACGATGAGATTTCCCTCCTGAAGACGGGCACTCAGAGCCATGGCCAGAGCCTGTTTTTTCACCTTGCGGTTAAGCTTAAAACCAAAATCACGGGGCTTGGGTCCAAACGTCACGCCACCGCCGCGCCACAATGGCGAGTTTCTGGTTCCGGCGCGAGCCCGGCCCGTGCCTTTCTGTCGCCACGGCTTAGCGCCGCCGCCACGAACTTCAACACGAGTCTTGGTGGAGGCATTGCCGCCACGACGTGCAGCCAGTTGCATACGGACCACATCGTGAAGCAGGTGCTCTTTTACCTGGAGATCAAAGACCTTCTCACTGAGGTCCATCTCTCCTACCTTTTCGTTGTTTATATTATAAACAGCTACCGTTGACATTTCACTCTCCTTGGTACCTGAAAGCCCTTGGAATTATTTACAGTAAATCTTTAATAGTCCCTGCTTGGCACCAGGAACCGGGCCCTTTAACAGGATCACGTTGTCATCGTTGCGTACATCAATAACCTTGACGTTCTTCTTGAGAACCGTGTCGTTACCCATCCGTCCAGGAAGCTTCTTTCCTTTGACAACCCTGGCCGGCCATGCTGAACAACCGATGGAGCCAGGAGCACGATGAAAATTGGAACCGTGGGTTGCACGACCGCCGCGAAATCCGTAGCGCTTTACTACACCCTGGAAACCACGTCCTTTACTGGTTCCCTGGACATCCACTTTGTCGCCAGCCTTAAAGACGTTATCAAGGGTGACCAGTTGGCCAACCTCATACTCATCCGGATTTTCAACTCGGAATTCGCGGACAAAATAAAAACCGTCCGAATCGGATTTCTTGAAGTGACCGCCAAGGGGCTTATTGACCCTGGCAGCTTTCTTCTCTCCAAACCCAACCTGAATGGCACTATAGCCATCCTTATCTACATTTTTGACCTGAAGCACCTTACACGGTCCGGCCTCAACAACCGTTACCGGGGTGGCCTCACCGATCTCACTGTAGACGCGGGTCATTCCAATCTTTTTTCCTAATATACCCATTGTTTTCGGCATGATATTACCCGTTACTTTCTATTGTTGTTGCAAACTTAAGGCAGCTTGATCTCGACATCGACACCGGCAGAGAGTTCAAGCTTCATCAGCATATCAATGGTCTGCTGGGTTGGCTCAAGGATATCGAGCAGCCGACGATGGGTTCTCATCTCAAATTGCTCACGGGACTTTTTATCCACATGGGGAGAACGCAGAACACAATACTTGTTGATTGAAGTTGGCAGAGGAATGGGTCCGGCCACAGTGGCTCCGGTCCTTCTGGCTGTATCAACAATCTCTGTTGTGGACTGGTCGAGCAATTTATAATCGTAGGCCTTTAAGCGAATACGAATCTTATCTGTAGGTATCATTATCCAACCCTTATTCAATAATTTCGGAGATTACACCGGCACCAACGGTACGGCCGCCTTCGCGAATGGCAAAACGCAGACCGACATCCATGGCGATCGGGGTAATCAGGTCGCCTTCGATGGACACGTTGTCACCGGGCATTACCATCTCAACTCCCTCGGGCAGAATCACGATTCCGGTAACATCGGTGGTCCGGAAGTAAAACTGCGGGCGGTAGCCGTTAAAAAACGGGGTGTGACGTCCACCCTCGTCTTTGCCGAGGATGTAGCACTCGGCCTTGAACTTGGTGTGAGGGGTGATGGAACCGGGTGCTGCAAGCACCTGGCCGCGCTCAATCTCTTCACGCTTGGTGCCGCGCAGAAGGGCACCAATATTATCACCGGCCTGACCTTCGTCAAGAATCTTCCTGAACATCTCAACACCGGTAATGGTGGTCTTCTCGGTCGGCTTGATACCAACGATCTCGATCTCATCACCTACGTGAATGACTCCGCGTTCCACACGACCGGTGGCGACAGTACCACGACCGGAGATGGAGAAAACATCCTCAATGGGCATCAGGAAGGGCTGATCAATATCACGCTCCGGCTCAGGAACGTAGTTATCGATGGCGTCCATCAGCTCCCAGATACACTTGGCGGCCTCTTCATCGGTGGGATTCTCAAGTGCCTTGAGAGCGGAACCGTGGACGATGGGCAGATCGTCGCCGGGGAACTCGTACTTGTCGAGCAGTTCACGAAGCTCCATCTCGACCAGCTCGATGAGTTCTTCGTCATCAACCATGTCGCACTTGTTCAAAAAGACAACAATGGCCGGGACACCAACCTGACGGGCGAGCAGGATGTGCTCACGGGTCTGGGGCATGGGACCGTCATCGGCTCCGACAACCAGGATAGCGCCGTCCATCTGGGCAGCACCGGTAATCATATTCTTGATGTAGTCGGCGTGACCGGGGCAATCCACATGAGCGTAGTGACGCTTCTCGGTCTCGTACTCGACGTGAGCGGTGGCAATGGTAATTCCACGCTCTTTTTCCTCGGGCGCCTTATCGATGTTGCTGAAATCGGTGAAATCAGCCTGGCCCTTGGTGGCGAGTACAGCTGTGATCGCAGCGGTCAGAGTAGTTTTACCATGATCAATATGACCTACAGTACCTACATTGACATGCGGTTTTGTCCTTTCAAATTTTTCCTTTGACATATTCGAACCTCAATAATTAGGACTTATATTCCCCTGATCTTTTTAATTATCTGTTCTGCTTTATTTGCAGGAACAACGTCATATTCCGAAAACTGCATGGTAAAGTTGGCCCTTCCCTGGGTCGCAGACCTCAAAGAAGTTGAATAGCCGAACATTTCACCCAACGGGGCCTGGGCATCCACCTTCTGCAGATCACCCATGGCCTCAACACCATTTATTTTTGCCCGCTTGGAGTTAAGATCGTTAATGACCTCTCCAAGATATTCATCCGGGCTTACGACCTCGAGCTGCATCATCGGCTCAAGCAGGATCGGCTCAGCATCGGCTGCCACCCTTCGGATGGCCATGGCCGCTGAGACTCCAAAAGCCATTTCAGTCGACTCATCTTCATGATATGAGCCGCCAACCAGGCTGATCTTAATGTCTGTGACCGGATAACCAATCAGCGGCCCACCGTCGAGGGTATCACGAACACCCTTTTCAATGGCCCCGAGAAACTCAGCAGGGATGGTATCACCATCCACCTGACTCTCGAAAACAACGCCTTCACCTCTTGGCAATGGCTCGACCTCAAGAACGACATGACCATATTGCCCTTTGGCGCCGGTATCATGATCGAACTTACCTTCACCGCGATTATTAACCGAGATCGTCTCCTTGAAGGCAACCTGCGGCTGGCCCACATTGGCGGCGGCCTTAAACTCATTGAGCAGCCTGTGGACAATAATCTCAAGGTGAAGCTCGCCCATACCGGAGATGATTCGCTGGCCGGTATCAGCATTTGTCGTTACTGTGAACGACGGGTCTTCAGTGGCAATCTTCTGCAGCGTTTCTTCGAGCTTTTTCTCATCCGCCTTGGACTTTGGCTCGATTGCAACTCCGATCACCGGTTCAGGAAACTCCATGGATTCCAGAACTATGAAATCGCCGGAACCGCAGAGAGTGTCACCGGTTGTGGAGAACTTCAGCCCCACAATGGCTCCGATATCACCAGGCCCGATTTCAGGGACCTCTTCACGCTTGTTGGCGTGAAGTTTAAGGAGTTTGGTGATTTTCTCCTTTTTCTTCTTTACCGGATTAAAGACCTTGTCACCGACCTTGAGTACTCCTGAGTAGACCCTGACAAATGCAAGGTTCTCAACAAAAGCGTCACTCATCAGTTTAAAGATCAGGCCGCAAAACTTTTCTTTCTCAGTTGGTTTGCGACTGATTGTCTCACCACCTTTATTCTCTCCTTCAACCGGTGGAACATCCAGCGGTGAGGGCAGATAGGCAATGACACTATCCAGCAGGGGTTGAATTCCCTTATTTTTAAATGCACTTCCGCAAAGCACGGGTACCATTTGAAGACTGAGGGTACCCCGTCGTACCGCCTGACGAATCTCTTCAGGTGATACCGGGATGTCTTCCAGGTATTTTTCCATGACCCCCTCATCGAAGTCGGCCAACTTCTCGAGGAGCGCCATATGTGCGGCCGTGAATTTTTCTTTATATTCTTCAGGAATCTCAAGTTCCTGAACTTCCTGTCCCAGCGAATCCTCATCAAAGACGAGCATCTTCTCTTCAACAAGATCGATGATGCCTTTAAAATCAGCTTCAGCGCCGACAGGGACCTGGAGAGCAACCGGGTTGCTGCCAAGCCTCTCCTCCATCATTTCCTGACAGCGCTCAAAATCAGCGCCGACTCTGTCCATCTTGTTGATGAAGGCTATACGTGGAATGGAATACTTATCAGCCTGCCGCCATACTGTTTCCGACTGGGGCTCAACACCGCCAACGGCACAGAAAACGGCAACCACTCCATCCAGCACTCTCAGGCAACGCTCGACCTCAACTGTGAAGTCGACATGCCCGGGAGTGTCGATAATATTAATTTTATAATCTTTCCAGGTACAGGTGGTGGCTGCCGAGGTAATTGTAATGCCCCGTTCCTGTTCCTGCTCCATCCAGTCCATAACGGCTGTGCCCTCATGAACTTCACCGATCTTATAAGACCGGCCTGTGTAATACAGTATACGCTCGGTCGTCGTAGTCTTACCTGCGTCGATATGGGCCATAATGCCCATATTACGCATGACCTTGAGTCCCTTTTCAGCCGCCATCAGCCTGTCCCTATAAAACATTGACGGCCAGTGGCCGGCCTATCGACTCGCCGTTCTCCCTACCAGCGGTAGTGAGCAAAGGCCTTGTTGGCCTCAGCCATACGATGAGTATCGTCTCGCTTTTTAACCGCTGCGCCACGATTACTGTAAGCATCCATCAACTCAGCTGCCAGTTTTTCAGACATGGATCGACCGGAACGGGATCGTGCAAAATCGATGATCCAGCGAATGGCCAAGGCGTTACGACGAGTCTGACGAACCTCCATGGGCACCTGATAGGTGGCACCACCTACCCGCCTGGACTTAACCTCGACCTTGGGACGAACCTTCTCCATGGCTTCCTCAAAAACTTCCATGGGTTCTGCATCCTGGACCTTGTCCTCAATGATATCCATGGCACCGTAGAAGATCCTTTGCGCAAGGCTCTTCTTACCCCGTTCCATGATTCCATTGGTAAACTTGGATACCAGTACCGAATTGTAGCGTGGATCAGGGTCGATCTTTCGCTTCTCTACTAACTTTCTACGCGGCATAACTTTCCTCTTTTATACAGAAGCCACCTTACTTCGGTCGCTTAGCACCATACTTGGATCGGCCTTGACGCCTGTCGGAAACACCCAGAGTATCCAGGGTTCCACGAATGATATGATAACGGACACCGGGCAAATCTTTTACTCGACCACCTCTGATCATTACCACGGAGTGCTCCTGGAGGTTGTGGCCGATACCGGGAATATAGGAGGTCACTTCAATACCATTGGTCAACCTCACCCTGGCTACCTTTCTCAAAGCGGAGTTGGGCTTTTTCGGGGTCGTGGTATAGACCCTGACACAAACACCACGCTTTTGCGGCGAACCTTTCAAGGCAGGAGTGTCTTTCTTTTTGACCTGCTTTTTTCTTCCCTGGCGTATGAGTTGATTAATTGTCGGCATCGGTTTGACTGCTCCTCTATCGTTATCCCTAACTGATCTCTATTGGACAAATTTAAAAAAAATATAATCGTATTCACGACCAACGAGGCCGAGCACGAAAGAAAACATATTTACTCATTTTAGATTTCGGTGTCAAGAACAAAAATCACTGGAGCCATCACTTTTGCAGACAGGCTCCAATGATTTTACAAATTGCCTTCTATTCCGGTACCTGCCGAAATCAGACGGCCCATAATGACATTTTCCTTGAGACCTGTAAGGTCATCCACCTTGCCGGCCATGGCCGCATTGGTGAGGACTTTTGTTGTTTCCTGGAAGGACGCCGCCGAGATAAAACTCTCAGTGGAGAGTGAGGCTTTGGTCACACCGAGCAGCATAGGCTCTGCGACAGCAGGCATCTTGCCCTCTTCAATAAGCTTGTCCCGCTCCTCTTCAAACTTCCACCACTCAACCTGCTCACCGATCATGAATCTCGAGTCGCCGGCACTAGTAATGGTTACCCGACGCAGCATCTGGCGAACAATTACCTCGATATGCTTGTCGTTGATCTTAACACCCTGGAGACGATACACCTCCTGGATTTCATTGACCAGGAACTTGGCCAGTTCCTTTACACCGAGGACTTTGAGGATATCGTTGGGCACGATGGTACCTTCCATCAACGGCTCACCGGCCTGAACATAATCGCCCTCATGGACAATGGTATGCCGTGCCTTGGGGACCAGATATTCCTGGGCATCGCCATACTCAGGGGTGACGACAACCCGCCGCTTGCCCTTGAGCTCTTTGCCGAAGCTGATCCGGCCGTCAATCTCGGAGATAATGGCCGGCTCTTTGGGCTTTCGCACCTCGAAGAGCTCGGCTACCCTGGGCAGGCCACCGGTAATATCCTTGGTTTTGGAAGATTCACGCGGAATCTTGCCGACAACGGTGCCGGGATCAATAACATCCCCTTCATCAACGGAGATAAAAGAACCGACCGGCAGGCTGTACCTTGCAAAGGATTCGGAGTTGGGCAGCTTGAGGGTTTTACCATTTTCGCCCTTAACCGTAATTCTCGGGTTCATCTGAGCAGAACCGGTTCCGTGGACAATCACTTTACTTGCCTTACCGGTTACCCCGTCGACCTTCTCCTGCATAGTGACACCTTCCTGCACATCGCCGTACTTGATGGTGCCGCCGACTTCGGAGACAATGGGGATAGTGTAGGCATCCCAGTCAGCAAGGATGGTACCGGCCTCAACCTCTTTGTCTTCGGTCACAAGAACCTGGGCGCCGTAATTCACTTTGTAACGTTCCCGTTCCCGGCCGAGTTCATCCTTGATGGTGATTTCGGCATTACGGTTCATAACAATCTTTATACCGTCCTTATTCTCAACGGAGTGCATGTTGTTAAAACCGACTACACCTTTCCTGGTCGATGTAATTTCTGCCTGTTCAACTGCCCTTGATGCGGTACCACCGATATGAAAGGTCCGCATGGTGAGCTGGGTTCCAGGCTCACCGATGGACTGGGCGGCGATGATGCCGATGGCTTCTCCGATATTGACCATATGGCCCCGCCCAAGATCACGGCCATAACACAGGGCACAGACTCCGCGCTTGGCCCGGCAGGAAAGAACCGAACGGATATGGACCCGATCGATGCCGGCCTTTTCAACCTCCTTGACCGTGGACTCGGTGAACTGCTCACCTGCTTTAAGAATGATATTTTCCTCATTAAACGGATCAACCACATCATCGAGAGCCACCCGGCCCAAAATCCGGTCGCCGATGGGCACGATCACCTCACCGCCATCCATCAGCGGTTCGGCCATGATACCGTCAAGTGTTCCGCAGTCCTCTTCAATGATAGTAGAATCCTGGGCCACATCCACCAGCCGCCTGGTGAGATACCCTGAGTTGGCGGTCTTCAGTGCGGTATCAGCAAGTCCCTTTCGGGCGCCGTGGGTGGAGATGAAGTACTCAAGAACTCCAAGGCCTTCACGAAAGTTGGCTTTAATCGGTGTCTCAATGATGGCCCCGGACGGTTTTGCCATGAGTCCGCGCATTCCGGCCAGCTGCCTGATCTGATCCCTTGAGCCCCTGGCTCCTGAATCGGCCATGATAAAGATGGAGTTGAAGCTCGGGGCTTCAATCAACTTGTTGTCACGGTCACGGACATAGTCAACCTTAATGTCATCCATCATTTCGTTGGCCACGTCATCGGTAACCTTTGACCAGATATCAACTATCTTGTTGTACTTTTCACCGGCGGTGATGAGACCATCGGAATATTGCTTGGCAACGTCGCTCACCTCCTTCTCGGCATCTTCCACAAGATCTTCCTTGGAGAGCGGAATCTTCATATCGTTGATACAGATAGATATACCGGCAAGGGTTGCATATTCGTAGCCGGTATCCTTTAACCTGTCGGCAAGGATAACTGTTTCCTTGGTTCCGGCATGACGGTAGGTGTAATCAATAAGAATTGCCAGCGCCTTCTTGGTCATCACCTTGTTGACCTCGGAAAAGGGTACGGAGGCGGGCAGCAGTTTACCGAGGATAATCCGTCCCATGGTGGTCTCAACAATCTCACCGTCCATGCGCACCTTGATCTTGGCCTGGAGGTGCACTGCCTTGTAGTCAAAAGCAATACGCGCCTCTTCCGGGCTGGAAAAGATCTTACCCTCACCCTCGGCATTAATCCGCTCACGGGTCATATAGTAGAGCCCGAGAACAATATCCTGGGACGGGATGATGATGGGCTCACCATTGGCCGGTGACAGGATATTGTTGGAGGACATCATCAACACCCGGGCCTCGACCTGGGCCTCAACGGACAGCGGCAGATGAACTGCCATCTGGTCCCCGTCAAAGTCGGCATTAAAGGCTGCACAGACAAGGGGATGGAGCTGGATGGCCTTACCCTCGATGAGGACCGCCTCAAAGGCCTGCATACCAAGACGGTGCAGGGTCGGGGCACGGTTAAGGATCACCGGATACTCGGTGACCACCTCTTCAAGAACGTCCCACACCTCTTTGGCACCCTTTTCAACCATCTTACGGGCGGACTTGATGGTGGTCACCAGTCCACGCCGCTCAAGCTTGTTGTAGATAAAGGGTTTGAAAAGCTCAAGGGCCATCTTCTTGGGAATACCACACTGGTGGAGCCGCAGATGTGGGCCGACGACAATGACTGATCGGCCTGAGTAATCGACACGCTTACCGAGCAGGTTCTGCCGGAAACGTCCCTGCTTACCCTTGAGCATGTCGGAAAGTGATTTTAAGGGTCGCTTGTTGGCACCGGTGATCACCCGCCCACGACGACCGTTGTCAAAGAGGACGTCAACCGCCTCCTGGAGCATTCGTTTTTCGTTGCGGATAATAATGTCCGGCGCATCAAGTTCCAGCAGCCGCTTGAGACGATTGTTCCTGTTGATGACTCTGCGGTAGAGGTCATTAAGGTCCGAGGTGGCAAAACGACCGCCTTCAAGCGGTACCAGCGGACGCAGGTCCGGTGGCAGGACCGGAATCACCTCGAGTACCATCCATTGCGGCTGGTTACCCGAATCACGAAAGGCCTCAATAACATGAAGTCGCTTATAGAGTTTCTGTCGCTTGGTCTTGGAGTTGGTGGCAGCCATCTCTTCACGCAGAAACTTGGACAGAGCGATCAGGTCCTGGGCCGCCAGAAGTTCCTGGATAGCCTCGGCACCGATACCCACTGCAAACTGTCCCGGATACTCCTCACGGAACTGACGATACTTGTCTTCTGTCAGCAGGGTTCCGACCGGAATAGCCTCGGTATCCGACTCGACCACGGCATACTGTTCAAAGTAGAGAATTTTCTCCAGCTGCTTCAGGGTCATATCCAGCACTGCGCCAATCTTCGACGGCAGACTCTTTAAAAACCAGATATGGGCAACAGGCGCAGCCAGCTTGATATGTCCAAGCCGTTCCCGCCGCACCTTGGACTGGATAACTTCGACGCCGCACTTTTCGCAGACCACACCACGGTGCTTCATCCGCTTGTACTTGCCGCAGTTACATTCGAAATCCTTGACCGGGCCAAATATCTTGGCACAGAAAAGACCGTCTCGCTCGGGTTTGAACGTCCGGTAATTAATAGTTTCCGGCTTCTTCACCTCACCATGGGACCAGTCCATGATCTTTTCAGGAGAAGCCAGAGAGATCTTTACGTTTTTGAACTTAACGGGAGTTTTCGGTTTCTGAAAAAAATTAAATAGCTCTTCCACGAAAGTTAATCTCCTTAAAAAATACTTGCGAATGGTCGTTGCAGCAGACTGCAACGACCTCCTGCTCTGAATTTACCGGGTTTTATTCCCGGATCAGTTCCATGTCGAGACAGAGCCCTTGAAGTTCCTTGACCAGGACATGAAAGGACTCAGGGAGCCCGGTGGTCAGGAAGTTATTGCCTTTAACGATCCGTTCGTACATAGTGGTCCGCCCTTCGACATCATCTGATTTGGCAGTTAAAAATTCCTTCAGTGTGTATGCAGCGCCATAGGCCTCCATGGCCCAGACCTCCATTTCACCGAGACGCTGACCGCCGAACTGGGCCTTTCCACCCAGCGGCTGCTGGGTAACCAGGGAGTAGGGACCGGTGGAGCGAGCATGGATCTTATTATCCACCAGGTGATGAAGTTTGAGCATATACATAACACCGACGGTCACCTGATTATCAAATGGTTCACCGGTAAGTCCATCATAAAGCTGGCTCTGACCGACCTCATCAACACCGGCTTCAACCAGGAGGCTCCTGATCTCGACTTCATCGGCACCATCGAACACCGGCGTGGCCATATGCAGTCCATGGCGATGTTTCCACGCCCAGTCAAGCAACCCTTCGTCATCGAGTCCATCGGTGATGGCCTTGTACTCATCCTTGGAGTACACCTTCTTCAGCTTGGCCTTGATTTCTTTGACCGCATGACGGTTGGCCATTTCCTGAATCTGCTGTCCAAGCTTCTTGGCAGCAAATCCCAGGTGAACCTCTAGGACCTGTCCAACATTCATCCGTGACGGCACGCCCAGGGGATTTAAAACCACGTCAACCGTGGTGCCGTCTGCAAAAAAGGGCATATCCTCCTCCGGCATCAGACGGGAAACAACACCTTTGTTACCATGCCGGCCGGCCATCTTGTCACCTACGGAAAGCTTGCGCTTGGTGGCGACATAGACCTTTACCATCTTGACCACGCCCGGAGGGAGATCATCACCCTTCTTCATTCTCTCGATGATTCCGTTATAGCGATCCTTGATCAGGCTCGATTGCTTGTCGTAACGCTCATAGGCAGAGTCAATCTGCTCCTGATACTTGGCCCGTTCGGAAAAATCAAGATCACGTAATCCTGAAAAGCCGAGTTCAATGGCCACATCGGAGGTAATTTTCTTACCGAGTTTGAGGATGACATTGCCACCCTTATCAACCACGTCTTTTTTGACCACTCGTCCTTCGATAATATCTCCGACTTCACGGCATACGCCCTTCTTGAGGCTGCTCAGCTCATCACGCATGTCCTGATGGAGACGTTCAATATCGAGGTCCTCAATCATGAGCGAACGCTCATCCTTGTCAACACCCTTACGTGAGAAGACCTTGGCATCGATGACCACCCCCTGAACGCCCGGGGGAACCCGCAGGGACGAGTCTTTGACATCCTGAGCCTTCTCACCGAAAATGGCTCGCAGCAGTTTCTCTTCGGGAGAGAGCATGGTCTCACCCTTGGGAGTCACCTTGCCGACCAGGGTATCCCCGGCCCCGACCTCGGCACCGATCCGGACAATACCGGAATCGTCAAGGTTACGCAGAGTCTCCTCACTGACATTGGGGATATCGCGGGTGATCTCCTCCTTGCCGAGTTTGGTATCCCGGGCCATGGTCTCAAAGACTTCGATATGGACCGAGGTAAAGGTATCCTCACGCAGCAACCGCTCATTGATGAGGATGGAATCCTCAAAGTTAAAACCGCGCCACGGCATAAAGGCGATGGTGACATTCTTGCCAAGGGCAAGTTCACCAAGCTCACAGGAGGGTCCGTCAGCAAGCACGGTTCCTTCCTCAACCCGTTGACCGGGAAGAATGAGGGGCTTCTGGTTAAAACAGGTGTTCTGGTTTGATTTCTTATATTTGGACAAACGGTAGACGGCAATTCCAGTGTCGAAACCATCTACGCCCGGCTTATCATGACGGACAACGATACGATTGGAATCCGCCTCTTCAATCACACCTTCGCCACAGGCAAGAAGGCATGCACCGGAGTCTCTCGCCACATATCGCTCCATTCCGGTTCCCACAAGGGGAGAGGCCGGGATCATCAGCGGTACCGCCTGGCGCTGCATGTTGGAACCCATCAACGCCCGGTTGGCATCATCATTTTCCAGAAACGGGATCAGGGAAGCCGCCACACTGACCAGCTGATTGGGAGCCACATCGGCGTAAGTCACCTGATCACTGGGCGCGGTAATAACCTCACCCTCGTCACGGACAATAAGGTGATCCGGAACAATTTTCTTTTTAGTGTTGATATCAATTTTGGCAGGTGCAATGATCTGATTCTGCTCCTGCAGGGCACTGAGATACTCAACATCTTCAAGGACAATCCGATCTTTTACCTTACGATAGGGTGTCTCAATGAACCCATAGGGATTGACCCGGGCATATGTTGCAAGTGAGACGATGAGACCGATATTTGGCCCCTCAGGGGTTTCAACCGGACAGATCCGACCATAATGGGTCGGGTGAACGTCACGCACCTCAAAACCGGCTCTTTCACGGGAAAGACCACCGGGTCCAAGAGCAGAAAGACGCCTCTTATGGGTCACCTCGGACATGGGGTTGGTCTGATCCATGAACTGGGAAAGCTGACTGGTGCCAAAGAACTCTTTGATCGCTGCTGAAATCGGTTTGGGATTCACCAGGTCATGGGGCATCAGAGTCTCGATTTCCTGGAGAGTCATCCTCTCCTTGACTGCCCGTTCCATTCGTACAAGGCCCATGCGGTACTGATTTTCAACAAGCTCGCCTACTGTGCGGACCCGACGATTGCCGAGATGATCAATATCGTCAACCATTCCCTGGCTGTCCTTGAGACGGACCAGGTATTTGATCGATTCAACAATATCATCCTTGGTCAATGCCCGATGATCAATATCGATATCCAGAGACAGCCTGGCATTGATTTTATAACGGCCGACTTCGGAAAGATCATAAAGATCAGGATTAAAGAAAAGATTTTCAAAAAAGGACTCCGCCACCTCAATGGTGGGAGGACTCGAAGGCCTCAATCGCCGGTAGATCTCAAGCAACGCCTCTTCAGTATTGGCGACCTTGTCGAGAGCCAGTGTCTTTTTGAAGGATTCGGAGTAGGTGACACCGTCAATGTGAAGAAGCTCAAAGGAATCAACACCTTCTTCTTTCAGGGACTGAAGGACGGTGTCCGTCAGCTCAGTATTTGACAGGGCAACAGGCTCTTCACCGTCTTTTTTCATAATATCTGCGACAAGAGTCTGACCAATCAGTTTCTCCTCACTGATCTTGATAAATTCAATTTTCGCAGCCTGGACCTTTTTGATCAACGCCTTGGAGATTTTCCGCCCTTTTTTACCCAGAATTTCACCGTCAGCGGGATTGATCAGGTCGAATTCGAGCCGTTGTCCCTTGGCGGTTTCAGGATCAAATGAGATCAGGTAGTCATCACCTTCCATCTTGACCATATTGATCGGGTAGAAATACCGCAGCAACTCTTCACCGGTGTGACCAAGCGCCTTGAGCAGAGTGGTTACTGGAAATTTTCTGCGCCGGTCTATGCGCACATGAAGTACATCCTTGATATCAAATTCAAGATCGATCCAGGATCCACGTACCGGGATAATCCGGGCAGAGTAGAGGAGTTTGCCGCTGACATGGCTTTTTCCGTTGTCATGGGTGAAAAAGAGCCCTGGGGAACGCTGGAGCTGGGAGACGATAACCCGCTCGGTACCGTTGATAATAAACACACCGTCACCGGTCATCAGTGGCAGGCTGCCAAGAAATACTTCCTGCTCTTTAATGTCGCGGATGGTCTGAACACCGGTCTCCTCGTCCACGTCAAAAGTGATGAGACGAACAGTTATTTTCAACGGAATATCATAGGTCATTCCGCGTTGCTGACATTCCTGAACTGTGTATTTGGGCACACCAAAACTGTAACGGACAAACTCAAGAGAACAGAGTCCGTTAAAATCATTGATGGGAAAAACATTCTCAAAAATAGCCTGGAGACCTACTTTCTCACGGCTTTCAGAATCTTTATCAAGTTGCAGAAATTTTTCATAGGAAAGACGCTGCATGGAGATCAGGTGGGGCGGTTCAATCACTGTTGCAGCAGAAGCAAAATTTTTTCTGACTCGTTTCATAAATTTCCTCAAGTAGTATTTACGAAAGACCTGGTTATAATTATAAATTCAGTGTGTTATAAAAACAGAAAATATCAGTTAATGGCGAGAGGATGAGACAGCCATTCATCCATCTTTCTCACTACCAGTCTTATATTTTTTCAGTAAAACGGTTTGACAAACGACTTTTCAACAAACTTTGCCGTCAATCAGGAGCGGCAGAGAGCGGACAATGGATGACAATTCGGATGTGGGACCAAACAATGGAGTTGAGGAGAGTGACAAGTGGTGGACCGAACATAAAAAAGCATAAAAGGCCTCCATATTGTTTGGAAAAATATTTCACAATGGAGTGCCGCCCAGCTGGACAGACACCATCGTATTGATTTTACGAATTTTTTACAGATAAAAACTGACACCTGCATGAACCACAACACGCCGCATGGCAAAGCCAGCAGCGTGTTGCGGAACTCTCAGCCCGAATTCATCGGGACCGACGGAATTAGAAGGAGTACTACTTGATCTCGACGGTTCCTCCAACCTCTTCAATCTTGCCTTTGATCTCTTCCGCCTCTTCTTTGGTAACGCCTTCCTTGAGGGCCTGGGGAGCTCCCTCAACCAGGGCCTTGGCCTCTTTCAGTCCGAGGCTGGTGATGGCGCGAACCTCTTTGATGACTTTGATCTTCTGATCGCCGACACCGGAGAGAATTGCGTCAAACTCGGTCTGCTCTTCAGCAGCGGCTCCACCTGCATCACCTGCAACGGCTCCGGCAGCAGCAACTGCTACAGGCGCAGCAGCGGAAACACCAAATTTTTCTTCGAGTTCCTTGATCAGCTCGGAGAGATCAAGAACGGACATATTGGAGATGAATTCAATGACATCTTCTTTTGATACTGACATGTTGTATACCTCTTATACGTTTGTAAGTTTTGCTCAGGCCTGCTCTTTTTGGTCCTTGACAGCATTCAGTCCATTGAGGAAAGTTCGCGGTACTCCTGCGAGCACCTGAACGATTCCGGTGGGCACTGAATTGAGGACGGAAAGAAACTGGCCAAGTAGGATCTCTTTGCTTGGCAGTTTTGACAAGGCAAGTATATCAGCACTTGTCAGACGACTTCCCTCAAAGGCAGCAGAACGAATTTCAAATTTATCATGATCGTCGGCAAATTTGGCAAGGGCCTTGGCCGGCATAACCGGATCATCATAGGCCATAACCACGGCGGACGTTCCAATAAAATCATCCGTCAGAACCTCACAATCTGTATCGGCTGCTGCTCTTTTGAGAAGAGTATTCTTGGCGACGCGGATCTCTGAGTTGCAATTGCGCAGTTCAAGACGCAGCTGCTGAAACTCTGATACCGTCAGCCCGCAGTAGTCGGTCACTGCCATTAATTTGGCGCGGCCAAACGAGTCATTCAGTTCGGCAACTACAGCAGATTTCTCATCACGGTTCAATGTACTCCTCCTTCATGTGGTAAAAGTTTCATAATTAAACAGCAGCGCCAGACGATTTGAGCTTCTTAATTCCAATCCTGATCAAACAACCGTAGAAAGCTTTGTTTTATCTAATGGAAAAAAAGTTGCTTTAGCCTCGGCAGGATATACCTGGACAGGTATAATTAAACCGGTGGTACCTGCTGTCTTCGACCGGTCGACCATACTTGGTCGACACATCAAAAAACAAGGGGTAAGGCTGAATTTACAGCCACCCCTGATTAAACTATTTTACCATAGCTCTCGCATCCTGGGGATCGATCTTAAAGCTCGGGCCCATTGTTGAAGATACGGAGATGGTTTTCAGATAGATACCTTTGGAAGATGACGGCTTCACCTGGATAATTTTGTCAATAAAGGCGAGAGCATTTTCCATCACTTTCTCAGCACCAAAGGAGCACTTGCCAATACCGGCATGAACGATACCAGTCTTGTCGACACGAAAATCAACTTTACCGCCTTTGATCTCCTTGACCATGTCAGCGACATCAAAGGTGACGGTGCCAAGTTTGGCATTGGGCATCAGGTTACGAGGTCCAAGAACCCGGCCAATCTTACCGACGGTTCCCATCATGTCAGGAGTGGCGATGGTCTTGTCAAACTCGAGCCAGCCATCCTTAATCTTGGCGACAAGATCGTCTCCGCCGACGTAATCTGCGCCAGCCTCTTTGGCCTCGGCTTCCTTCTCGCCCTTGGCAAAAACCAGTACACGGGTGACTTTACCTGTACCATTGGGCAGAGCGACAGAGGATCGTACCATCTGATCAGCATGTCTCGGGTCAACCCCAAGCCTCATGGCGATATCAACTGTTTCGTCAAATTTGGCGTAGCTTGACTCCACCACACCTTTAATTGCATCTTCGACGGTGTTGAGGAGTGTACGGTCTACACCTTCAATCTTGTTTCTGTAATTTTTTCCACGTTTCGGCATGTTGCCTCCTACGATTCCCGGTCCATAAATTTTTCGCCTGGCCGGGTAGTAGTAATTGAATTTTTATTTAGTCAACAACTGTGATACCGGCGCTTCGGGCGGTACCTTCAACAATTTTCATAGCCGCTTCAACATCATAGGCGTTGAGATCCGGCATCTTGATTTCGGCGATCTCCTTGATCTTATCTCTGCTGATCTCGGCAACACGCTCAGACTTGGGATTACTTGACCCCTTTGCGATGTTGGCAGCTTTCAGCAATAGAACTGAAGCAGGCGGGGTCTTGGTGATATAGCTGAATGATCGGTCCACATAAACTGTGATTACGACCGGGACAATAGTATCACCCATGGATTGAGTCTTGGCGTTGAATGCCTTGCAGAATTCCATGATGTTAACACCATGCTGACCCAGAGCGGGTCCAACCGGCGGTGAAGGATTAGCCTTACCAGCCGGAATCTGCAGCTTGATGTAAGACTGTATTTTTTTAGCCATTTTGTACTCCTACAGCTTTTTTGTGTATTATTTCCTGTTAATCAGGTTGAAGAAACCTGAACAAACTCAAGCTCAACCGGGGTTTCCCGGCCGAAAATTGAAACCATGACCCTAACTCTTCCCTTATCGGGAAAGACCTCGTCAACCGTTCCCTGAAAATTGGCAAAAGGTCCGTCAACAACGCGGACCGCCTGACCAACCTCGAAGGTGACCTTAGGCCGGGGTGTTTCAGATCCATCCTGAATCCTACCGATAATCTTGGCGGCGTCCTCATCGGAAAGCGGTATGGGGTTCTTATCGTCACCGACAAAACCAACAACCCTCGGCATATTGTGATGAATGGTATGCCAGGTGTGATCGTTGAGATCCATTGACACCAGCATATAACCGGGAAAAAATTTTCTCGATGATGTCTTACGCTGCCCCTTGATCATTTCGACCACTTGCTCGGTGGGAACAAGGATCTCCCCGAAGAGGTCCTCCAGTCCTTCCTTTTTTATACGGTCTTCGAGGATATCTTTGACCTTATCCTCAAAACCGGAATGAACCTGGAGAATATACCAATGTCTTGCCATGGGGTTATACCAATCCTATTGATTTCGATGCACAAAGGGGTAGCGACTCAGCCATAGACTACGGTATCAACGCAATACTGACGATATAAGCTTGCCAAGTAAAAGATCAACGGCACCAAGGTAGCACGATACGACAATTGTCAGAACAATCACCACACCTGTAAGGCCAAGAGTTACCTTCCTGGCCGGCCAGACAATCTTGGTAAACTCAACCTTGACTTCATCGATGAACTTTTTGATATTTGCAGGTGACATTGATGAAGACTGTTCAACCTCCATCTTATTTTTCTTGCCACTTTTAGCCTTACTGCTTGCCATAGCTTAATTACTCTCTCGCCGGCACTCACCGGTCAGCGATCAAAAAATCTCGGAAGTGGCAGGCCAGGAGGGACTCGAACCCCCAGCTTCCGGATTTGGAGTCCGGCACTCTACCAATTAGAGTTACTGGCCTGCGCAACTATTTCGTCTCTTTGTGCGGTGTATGCACCCTGCAGAACGGGCAGTATTTCTTCAGCTCGAGTTTGCTGGGCGTATTCCGCTTATTCTTGGTTGTGGTATAGTTCCTGTTCTTACAGGTTCCACAGGCCAACGTTATAATATCTCTCATGATTGTCGTTCCAAAAAGCAAAAAATGGGTCGCCACCGCTGCGGCAGTAACCCATTTGTTGACCGTTTATTCAATAATTTCGGAGATTACACCGGCACCAACGGTACGGCCGCCTTCGCGAATGGCAAAACGCAGACCGACATCCATGGCGATCGGGGTAATCAGGTCGCCTTCGATGGACACGTTGTCACCGGGCATTACCATCTCAACTCCCTCGGGCAGAATCACGATTCCGGTAACATCGGTGGTCCGGAAGTAAAACTGCGGGCGGTAGCCGTTAAAAAACGGGGTGTGACGTCCACCCTCGTCTTTGCCGAGGATGTAGCACTCGGCCTTGAACTTGGTGTGAGGGGTGATGGAACCGGGTGCTGCAAGCACCTGGCCGCGCTCAATCTCTTCACGCTTGGTGCCGCGCAGAAGGGCACCAATATTATCACCGGCCTGACCTTCGTCAAGAATCTTCCTGAACATCTCAACACCGGTAATGGTGGTCTTCTCGGTCGGCTTGATACCAACGATCTCGATCTCATCACCTACGTGAATGACTCCGCGTTCCACACGACCGGTGGCGACAGTACCACGACCGGAGATGGAGAAAACATCCTCAATGGGCATCAGGAAGGGCTGATCAATATCACGCTCCGGCTCAGGAACGTAGTTATCGATGGCGTCCATCAGCTCCCAGATACACTTGGCGGCCTCTTCATCGGTGGGATTCTCAAGTGCCTTGAGAGCGGAACCGTGGACGATGGGCAGATCGTCGCCGGGGAACTCGTACTTGTCGAGCAGTTCACGAAGCTCCATCTCGACCAGCTCGATGAGTTCTTCGTCATCAACCATGTCGCACTTGTTCAAAAAGACAACAATGGCCGGGACACCAACCTGACGGGCGAGCAGGATGTGCTCACGGGTCTGGGGCATGGGACCGTCATCGGCTCCGACAACCAGGATAGCGCCGTCCATCTGGGCAGCACCGGTAATCATATTCTTGATGTAGTCGGCGTGACCGGGGCAATCCACATGAGCGTAGTGACGCTTCTCGGTCTCGTACTCGACGTGAGCGGTGGCAATGGTAATTCCACGCTCTTTTTCCTCGGGCGCCTTATCGATGTTGCTGAAATCGGTGAAATCAGCCTGGCCCTTGGTGGCGAGTACAGCTGTGATCGCAGCGGTCAGAGTAGTTTTACCATGATCAATATGACCTACAGTACCTACATTGACATGCGGTTTTGTCCTTTCAAATTTTTCCTTTGACATCGTAGTTGTCTCCTCTGACCATTTTATTTATGCTGCTGCACAATTGGAGCCCATGACCAGACTTGAACTGGTGACCTCATCCTTACCAAGGATGCGCTCTACCACCTGAGCTACATGGGCACTTTCGAACGACTGCAAAAACCGCAGTCACCTCACGACACTGTAAAAACAACGCATCGCTTCCCTACCGCATACCGGCAAGTGGTTCTACGGGCAAAATCCTTTTTAAATAGATAAGTGGAAGTCCCTGGAGCGGGAAACGAGACTCGAACTCGCAACCCTCAGCTTGGAAGGCTGATGCTCTACCAATTGAGCTATTCCCGCTTTTAATTCCAGCGAGAGGCTATCAGGAAATGGTGGAGGGGGGAGGATTCGAACCTCCGAAGTCTCTGACGACAGATTTACAGTCTGTTCCCTTTGGCCACTCGGGAACCCCTCCACATATCTGACACGTTTCACACCTGTAAAACGGTACCACTCTTATATATCTTATCTATCTAACTTAGCTAAGCATATCTGCAACTGGAGCTGGCGATGGGACTTGAACCCGCAACCTGCTGATTACAAATCAGCTGCTCTGCCAATTGAGCTACGCCAGCATACAAGGTCATCGAATATACTCGGTTCTGAGAGATAAGCAACTTTTTTTTTATAAACAACCACTTTTTCTCATGCATTGTTTTTACAAAAAAAAAGGGCCATATCCTGAGATATGACCCTTTCAAATCGCTATAAATTCTCGAGACTATTCGTTCAAGGGATTCTTGACGAAAGCGGAGTCGCGATAGCGCTCAAAGGACATTGCAACGGTACGATAAACCAGGTGAGCGAATTTGGTGTAAGGCATGTAGAGAAACAGCATCATGACAGACACCAGGTGGAGAAAATAGATGATGTAGCCGGGAGCGGCCAGACCTGCCCAGCGGGCGATCTCAGCAAGCAGACCGGTGACACCGACGGCCATGATCTCCCAGATCAGGAACCAGTCGTAGAATGTGGGGGTCACATTATCCTCTGCCTCTGCCTTGGCCCGGTTGGACCAGAGGATTCCGATACCAACAATCATGGCGACAGCTGAGACGTTGCCAAGAATCTTGATCGGGTTCCAGAAGGACATGGGTCCGTGCAGAGAGGGAATAAAGGGCCCAAGCACATCGTTGGCAAATGCAGACCATGCAGTGACGATAAACAGACCGATAAAGGCCCACATCAGGGGTTTATGGCCGGTTTCGCGATCACGGTTGGTCTTACACTCCTTGAAACGATTATGCCAGATAATCTCCTGCACTGAAGGCCAGAGGAATTCCTGCACAAACTGGGCGGCAGAGGGCCGGTAAACATTTTCAATGCCCGAGGCAGCCACCATGGATTTCCACATATTGGAAACACCTTTGTAGGCGGCATACACTGCAATACCAGCAGCAGGGAGCATCATCAGATCAATAAAAAAGACATTCTTGCTCAGCCAGCGGAAATCCCAATGGCCGAAAAAGTGCTGGTAGCCGTGTTTGCCAAAATCCATGGCATCCGGAATGTGCATGCCGCCGGAAATCGCCCAGAGAACAAAAATAATGACTGCCGGCAGAGCGATGAGCATGGGCAGATTCTTACCGGACGAGGCAAGTTTGGCAAGACCGGCAGGCCAGCCGTTGGCAGTGTAGGAATAGGCGCGGATCGCCCCAAGAACATCGCCGGGCTTGGCGCCACGCGGGCAGTATGCAGTACAGTCACCACACTGGTGACAGAGAAACACGTCCGCATCGGCAACGAGCTTGTCTTTAAGTCCCCACTGAGCCCAAATCATCTCCTTACGCGGAAAGGGTTTGTCATCGGTGGAGAGGGGACAGACGACGGAGCAGGTAGCACACTGGTAACACTTTTTCATGGTGTCGCCGCCCGCCGTTTTCAAGAATTTGATAAATTCTAAATCGGGTTGAACTTTCATGGTTTCTTCCTCCTCATATATTGTCACAACCTTAAATAAACTAAAAATTCATGACACGGTACTGCTGTTCAGCAAACTTTGCAATTGCTGAACAGCAGTTCTTCGTAAAACCAGAGTTAGAAGCCTTTGAATGGGTTGGCACCGAGCTCAACGATCTCGTCGACGAATTCGTTGATCATCTCCGGAATCTTGTCGTAGTCGGTAATCGCAACCTGCTCAGAGCGACAACGCTCCGGCTCAAGCCCCAGGGTGGAGAGGGTATCACCAATATTTTCCATACGCTTGTTGGCAATCTCAGAACCCTTGACAAAGTGACACTGGTAATCGTCACCGTACTTACAGCCAAGAAGCATTGCTCCGTCCATACCTGCGGACAGGGCATCACGAATCCAGGCCATATTCACGGAACCGAGACAGCGAACCGGGATAAAACGAACCATATGGCTCATCTTGATCTTCTTCATGCCAGCCATGTCGAGAGCCGGGTAGGCATCGTTCTCACAGGCAAAGATGACAATCCTCAGTTTGTCGTCATCATCCTCGGGAACCTCAACAGACTTGATCATGGATCCAATCAGATCAATGTTGTAGTCCTTGAAACCGATGATCCGCTCGGGGCAGGCACCCATACAGGTACCACAGCGACGGCAGCGGGTCGGGTTGGGCAGCGGTGTTCCCTTCTCGTCATCATCGAGTGCGCCAAAGGGGCACTCTTCAGTACAACGTTTGCACTGGGTACATCGCTGCATGAAGAACTCGGGATAGGTCTTGTCACCAGAACGGGGGTGAACGGCAACGCCGCGGTCGGCAGACTCAATACACTGAATGGCCTTCAGCGCTGCACCGGTGGCATCATCGATGGTCTCTTCCATGTTCATCGCCTTGCGCACACCGCCACAGGTGTAAACACCGGTACGACGGGTTTCGTACGGAAAGCAGATGAAGTGGGAGTCGGCATAGCCGTCAAAGAGATCGAGATCAAGGAACGCTGGTCCCTGGCGATAGGCCAGGTTGATGGTGTTGTCGTCTTTGGTGGTCGGAACCATACCTGCGGCAAGTACGACCAGATCAACATCAAGCTCAAGGTCTTCACCTAAAAGGGTATCCTTGGCCGTGACGGTTCCACCCTCGACACCGGTGACGGTGGCCTTGGTGAGAAAAATACCGTCGTCCTGCTGGATGCCCTTGTAGAAAAGCTCCATGTGACCGGGGGTTCTCATGTGCTGATAAAGGATATAAGCTTTGGCGTCTGCACTGTTCTCACGAACGTACTTGGCCTGCTTGAGAGCCACCATGGAGGTGACTGAGTTGGCATAGGGAAAATCCTGATCATGCTCTTCGGCTCCGGGGCTCATGACAAAGGCAACATTGTTGATTCCGTCAAGTTTACCCTGTTTGGCCATCGCCTCGAACTCGGCATTGGTGACAACTTTGTCATTTGTGCCGTGGCCGAGATGCTCATATTCAGAGACATCAGCAGGCAGCCAGCCGGTGGCCAGAACAACGGCACCAAAGACGTCGGCATCCTCGTTCATCTTGTCATAGGAGTTGAGGCCTGCATTGGGATCTTCCATTTCACCCTTGTCGATGAGGTCCTGCTCATCAACACCAACCTTGGCAGGGGCATCCCACTCTGATGATTCGCCGGCTGCCTTGAGAGTGACCTTGAAGTCACCAGGGGCGCCGCCAATACGGGCAACCTCGGTAGCGGTCTTGACTGTGATGTTACCATCGGTATCAACGGCTGCAACCATGTCGCCAATTGAGTTTTCCTCAAGCTCGGCATAAGGCAGCTGGGTTGGGAACTGCTTGGCCCAGCCAAGGGCCTTTCCACCAAGGGCATCGGCTTTTTCAATGATGGTCACTTTGGAACCGGCCTTGGAGGCCTCAAGAGCCGCAGTCATGCCGGCAATACCACCACCCATGACAAGGATGTCCTTGTTCAGGGTCTCCATCTCAAAAGCTTCGGGCAGCTCACTCTTCTGGGCACGGGTACAGGCCATGCGCACGTAGTCCGAGGCAGTCTCCTGGAGCCACTCTTTATGGGAGTCCTCCTCACCTTCCTCAGCCTCACCGGCACTCCAGACAACCTGCTCACGAAGGTTGGCACGAATGGTGATCTTATCTTCACCAAAATCAAATTCATTTTGCATGACGCGGGGAGAACAGGCGCAGACGGCGATGGTGTTAACTCCATCGCTCATGTCAGACTCAATCATTGCCCTTCCTTCAGGGCCGCAGAGGTGACCGTGCTCCTTGCACTCCATGGACATCTCACCGGTTACCACCCCGGCGAGCTCCTCAATGTCGAGAGCTTCACCGATGCCGCAACCTGTACATATATAGGCGCTTAATTTCTTATCCATCTTTTCTTACCTCCTGGAAACCTGAATGGCCTTTAAGGCAGCTGCGGTGGCTGACTGGTTACTGGTGACAACGTCGGCGGCTTTACGGGCACAACCGGCGGAAATCACTCCTGATGCTTCATCGGATACAACAAAACCGCTGTCATCCATATTGAGATCGACCGGGGCGCCTTCAGCAAGTGACGGCTGCATACCGGTGGCCAGTACGGCCATATCGACTTTCTGGCTGATCTTATTACCGGTCACGGCATTTTCAGCGACAACGGTGACGCCGCCGTCGGACTCGGGAACGATTTCAGCAACTTTACCCTTGATAAAGGAGGCATTTTCATCGGCCATGAGCTTCTCACGGAATTTCTCATATTTGCCGGGTGTACGAAGATCGATGTAGAAGACATAAATCTTGGCCTCAGGATAGCGCTCACGAACATAGGTCATCTGCTTAAAGGAAGCCATGCAGCAGATGTATGAACAGAACTCGAGGTGGTTCTCATCACGGGAGCCTGCGCACTGAACAAAGGCGATTGACTCGGGTTCCTTGCCATCACCGGGACGGACAATGGCACCATTGGTGGGACCGGAAGGGGCTGCCATCCGCTCGATCATCATATTGGTGACAATGGCATCGGACTGACCGAACTTGAGGTTGTCCATCTTGGTGGGATCGTAGGGATTCCAGCCGGTGGCCCAGATGATGGCTGATACGCTGATGGTCTTGGTCTCGGTCTGCATGTCAAGATCAACGGCATTGTACTTACAGGCCGCTTTTACAGCCTCGGCACCTTCTGCAGAAAGCCCTTCCTTGTTGATCACGTAGCGACGCGGAAACGCCATCTCGTGCGGCAGATAGGCTGCCTTGGACTTGTCCATACCGAAGTTGAAATCGTTATCGATCTCATCGGGGCAGGCATCGGTGCAGTCACCGCAGGCGGTGCAGTTGCTGTTTACATAACGGGGTGCAGTCTCAAGCGTTACCTCGTAATTACCGGCGCTACCAGTGACCGACTTAACGGTGGTCATGGTATAGGCACGAATCTTACGGTTATCCTTAACCCGCTTAAAGTTGATCTCCAGACCACAGCTCGGGGGGCAAAGCTTCGGGAAATACTGATTCAGCTGTGATACACGGCCGCCGAAATATGCATTCTTCTCGACGAGAAACACATCGTTTCCGACTTCTGCGGCTTCAAGGGCGGAAGTCAGCCCACTGATACCACCGCCTACGACCAAAATTGCACCTGAGGTGCCTTGCTCGTCAGTCATACCATCCTCCATTTTACTCTTGATATTTACCTTTGAGGTCCGGGCGCTATTAAAAGCTGAACACCGCAGGACATCAATTCCAAACTACTATTCACTTCATTCCCGCCGGATTTGCAATCCGCCGGATTCATGAAGCTGATCCGGACCAAGAAGTCAAAAAGCCTACTGCTTTACCCGGATCAGATTCATGCACTACATAGAAAAAATCTCCAGGAATCCGAAGACTCCTGGAGATTTTTTTCTACATCATGTCACCGAGATGATCGGCTGGATTAGATCCAGGGATCGGTCTCAACGATGTTGATACACTCGACCTTCTCACACTTCCACTCTTTGCTCTCAGGATCAAAGGTGGAGTTAACGAAACACTTCCAGTTTTCGTCATCGACTGTCGGGTAGTCAGAGCGGTAGTAGAATCCGGGGTAACGGGATTCCTGCCTGAACTCGATGTGACGGATATGGGTCTCTACACACCAGATACGATGGTAGTTCTCCCAGGCACGAAGAAGTTCATGGAGATCACCTGCTGCCATCTTCTCTGCATCTTCACGCAGCATCTCAAGGAGATCCAGGCAGATACCAAGAAGCTTGCCGGAGGTCATGTAGTAGGTCGCAACACCACCACCATACTCATCGGTGGCTTTCATGAGACGCATCATGATACCTGCGGGCTTGCAGTAGTTGGGGTTAACATCAGAAGCGGTGGAAGCACCAACATGCTCATGGTAAAGCCTGACAGGTGCGTACACCTCGTCAGCCAGCTCTTGAGCGGTCTGCTTCAGCTCAGGGGTGAAGTCATTGTCACGGCAGAATTTAACCATCTGCTTGGCAACAATACGTCCCTCGGCATGTGCACCTGAGGAGAACTTATGACCGGAAGCACCGACACCATCACCAGCGGTGAAGAGTCCGTCAACGGTGGTCATACGGTTGTAGCCCCACTTGTACTTGTGCGAGCGGGAATCGTTGGCGACATCAGGTACCCAGTCCTCTTCAGGACCGGAAGTCCAGATACCACAGCAACCGGAGTGAGATCCGAGCATGTAGGGTTCGGTCGGCATGATCTCAGAACCTACTTTCTCAGGCTCTACATTGGCACCGGCCCACAGACCAGCTTGTCCAACAGACATGTCGAGGAAGTCTTCCCAAGCCTCAGACTCGAGATGCTTCCAGAACTTCTTGAGTTTTTTCTCATCCATTCCAGCTTCCTTACGCTCGTCAAGGAAGGCGTTCAAGGCAACGTCAGTAGCCATGTAGATCGGTCCGCGACCTTCTTTGAGCTCGTTGAGCATCAGGTGGTTACGCAGACAGGTGGGAGTTACAGCAGAGGCGCCATAAGGCATGAACTTCTCGAGCTCATCTTTTACAGCGTCAGTGTTTGCATAGAACTCACCAAGACCGTTCTGTACTTTAGCTTTGAACAGGAGGAACCATGCACCAACCGGTCCGTAACCATCTTTGAAACGGGCGGGGGTGAAACGGTTTTCCATCATGGTCAGGGTAGCGCCAACCTGGGCACACATGGTGTAGGTGGAACCTGCGTTCCATACCGGGTACCAGGCACGACCTTTACCCTCACCGGTAGACCGGGGACGGAAGATATTTACTGCGCCGCCACAGGCAACGAGTGCGGTCTTGCAACGGAAGACATGAACTTTGTTCTCACGGGTGGAGAAACCAACGGCACCAGCAACCTGGTTGGCCTTGTTCTTGTCAAGGAGCATCTTAACGATGAAGATACGCTCGAGGCAGTTGTCTTCACCAAGAGCGGTCTTGGCGGGCTCAGCAACGATGCACTTGTAGGACTCACCGTTGATCATGATCTGCCATTTACCGGTACGTACCGGAGTTCCACCCTCACGCAGGGTCGGAGCAGGCTTGGCACCGTCAAGGTTCTCGCCGTCAGCGTCTTTCTTCCAGATGGGCAGGCCCCACTCTTCGAAAAGCTTAACAGACTCATCCACGTGACGACCACAGTCATAGATCAGATCCTCACGAACAACGCCCATCAGGTCATTACGAACCATCTTCACGTAGTTCTCGATGGGGTTCTCACCGATGTAGGTATTGATAGCAGACAGGCCCTGAGCAACAGCACCGGAACGCTCCAGGGAAGCCTTGTCAACGAGGGTGATTTTCAGGTCATCGCTGGCCCACTTCTTGATCTCAAAAGCAGTACCGCAAGCAGCCATACCACCACCAACGATCAGAACATCAACATCATGCTCTTGGATCTCGGGATTCACAACGGCATCGATCTCGCCATTTGGTTTATTAGGTAACGCCATAGTTTAAATCTCCTTATAGATTCAAAATATTTTAAAATAATTCAGTTGATTCTTCTCAAAAAAAACGAGGGAGAATTATTTAGGGGTCGGCAGATCGGCTTCGAGAAGCAGACACTCATCATCCAAGTTGGCACCTTTCTCACCGGGGTAAGCGTTAGCAGCACCCTCAGCAGTAGTACGTACGGGGAACTTGAAACGCTTCATGTTGCCATTACGGAACTTAACAGTCCACATGATGGAATCGGCACTACGCATGGGATGAACCTGTCCGCCCATGGGTACAAAGTCATCATAACCACGTACGAAGATTGCGCCCTGGGGACAAATCTTAACACAAGAGTAACACTCCCAGCAGGCATCAGGCTCCTGGTTGTAGGCCTTCATCTCCTCTTTGTTAAGTACCATCAGGTCGTTGGGACAGATGTACATACATGCTGTCTTGTCGCCACCTTTGCATCCATCGCACTTCTCAGGATCTACATAACTTGGCATTAAACTACCTCCTCAGTTTTTTTTTACTTTTGCGACCCGGAACCGACCAGGTCAACTTTACCAATACCTAATTAATGAGTGGTTGGAGCTGAACAACTTCCCACCAACCACCTGTTAGAAAAACCTTAAGACACTGTTTTTTTGTATAAATTCAAGTTCATTGAATCTTAAAAAACAAATGAACAGTCACTCATTTTTTTCAGATTTTTGTATATAGTTTGTTGCCTGATAATTGTCAAGAAAATAGATGAACTTATCGACAGCCGCCTTGAACAAAATAGCGGGGCAGAAAATTTGCCACTGACCAACATGGACATGTCGGCATTAGATTTTTTATGGCGCCTCCAGGAGTACTACAGGAACAAGACTCCCTATTCATACGAATTCCTGACCAGGACCTCCCGCGGTTTGGCCCCGTCTGCCGGTCCTACAATTCCATTGCGTTCCATAATCTCAATCATTCGGGCGGCACGGTTATAGCCGACACGAAGCCGCCTCTGAACCATGGATATGGAGGCCTGGCCCGACTCACAGACAATGGCCACCGCCTCGTCGTAGCGGTCGTCATAATCCTCGTCATCCTGCCCTCCCCCTCCTGCGGCCTCTTCCTCCACTTCAGCCACCACCTCATCGTTATAAACCGCTCCACCCTGCTCTTTCAGAAACTCAACAACTCTCTCGGTCTCAGCCTCTGAGATGTAGGCACCATGGACCCGGGTCAACGCAGAACTGCCGGGAGCAAGATAGAGCATATCGCCCATTCCGAGAAGATGCTCGGCGCCGGAACCGTCAAGAATGGTGCGGGAGTCAACCTTGGAAGCAACCTTAAACGAGATACGGGTGGGAAAGTTGGCCTTGATCAGGCCGGTGAGGACATCGACTGACGGCCGCTGAGTGGCGAGAATGAGGTGCATTCCAGCCGCCCTTGCCATCTGGGCAAGGCGGGCGATGGAGGCCTCCACATCCTTTGAAGCCACCATCATCAGATCGGCAAGCTCATCAACAATAATAACAATATAGGGCAGCTTCTCCTCGGCACTTTCATTATAAGAATCAAAATTTTTAACTCTCTCCTCTTCCAGGAGCCGATAGCGCCGCTCCATCTCGCGCACCGCCCACTGCAGCGCCCTGGAGGCCAGTTTAGGCTCGACCACGACCGGGTGTAGAAGGTGCGGTATCCCCTCGTAGCCAGACAGTTCAATCCGCTTCGGATCAACCATCAACAATCTCACCTCTTCAGGCGTGGCATTGTAGAGCAGGGAGGCGATGATGGTATTGATGGCGACACTTTTGCCGGCCCCGGTGGCACCGGCAATGAGCAGATGCGGCATTTTGGCAAGATCAGCCACCACAGGATTACCTACCACATCAAGACCCAGTGCGATGGAGAGTTTCCGGTCTGACTTTCGGTATACTTCAGTACCGAGCAGGTCCCGGATATAAACCACCTCCCGTTTCGGATTGGGAATCTCAATGCCCAGGGCGGCTTTACCGGGAATGGATCCAACCACCCTCACCGACTGGGCCTTGAGGCCAAGGGCCAGATCATCGGCCAGGGCTACGATCTTGTTGATCTTGATGCCCGCGGCAGGGGAATATTCATAGGTGGTGACAACCGGTCCCGGGGAGATCCCCACAACCTTGCCCGAAACCCCAAAATTTTTCAGCTTCTGTTCAAGCTGCTTGGAGACCTTATAATAAACCTCCTTGTCAACCTCTTCATTCACCTGGCTATTCTTGTCGAGCAGCGACAGGGCCGGAAGTTTCCAGTCACCCCTGGCCACAGGCTGCAGTGCAAACTCATCCTCTTCACCGCCGGCGACCTTGGTGGGTTCCTTGACCAGTGGTACCTTGGCCGAAGGACCAGGCAAACTCTCAGGCTCGTCTACAACTTTAGGTTCTGCCGGCTCCTTGATCCTGGCACGGCTTTTAACAGCTCTTTTTTTCTTTTTCTCCGTACGATTCTTTTTCTGCCTTTCCCGCAACCCTCCGGCGCCATCACGCATCAGTACTGCGAGCTGGTATGGCGAAAACTGGATGGACAGCATCAGGGAAACAAGAAAAAGCAGGAGAAGAAAAAGAACCGTTCCGGCACCTCCTGCCAGGCCGCTCAAAAAACCAAAAACAGTTTTACCTAGAAAACCGCCTGACTCAACCGAGGCTAAGCCAGAAAGGGACAGCGAAGAAATGAGGCCGCAGGCGGCAATCACCGCACCACTTACACCGGCAATGATATGCGGCATCCGCTCAAACGACATCCGCGGACTGAAAAAAAGAAAGGAGAGAAAGAGGAGCAGGCCAATGAGAAGATAGGCTCCCATCCCTGTGAAACCGTATACAACCCTGGCAATGAAGCCACCGATCTCACCACCCCAGTTTCCACCGTCCGGGGCAAGGTTAAAGGAGAATAAACTGATAAAGAGATAAAGAGAGAGAAAAATCCCCAGGACAGCAACGGCCTCCTGCTTGAGGCCCGGACGTGTTTTAACGTCATTTTTCGCCATTGGCTCTTTGCGACCACCGGTTAATAGGATGTTTTAGGCCACCTTGGAAAAATGCATTTTCAGCCAGTGCAGGCGTACGAAAATCCTGGTTTTCAAAGTAGCCTTTAAACGGTAAAAAAAAACCCCGGAAAACTATTTTTTCCCCAGGGTTTCTTTCACCGCATCGAGTACACCGTTGACAAAGGCGGGCGAATCCCCACCACCGAAACGCTTGGCGATCTCCACCGCCTCGTTGATTACAACCCCATCGGGTGTATCTTCGACAAACTTTATTTCACAGACCGCAATCCGCAGCAGGTTGCGATCGGTCACAGCAATTCGCTCAAGACGCCAGTTGCTGGCGTGCTCTCTAATCAGAGCGTCAATCTCGCCCAGGTGTTCAAACACACCGCTCAACAACTCCAGAGCGTATGGTCGGGCTTTTTTCTGAACCGGATAGAGAACACAGAAATGCTCAAAGCGACTGGTAAGATCCTCCGCTTCTCCCCCATCAATACCCTGGGCACTGAAGTCGTCCTGAAACAGAAACTGGAGGGCCGCCTCTCTCGCCTTTCGTCTGACTGTCATATCTCAATGAACAAGAGAAAAGTTTTATACTTTTGAGGTGATGGCATCATTTAAAAATGTATCGCTGGCCAACACTTACAGCTACTGGAGACCGGCAACAAGATTGGCCATTTCAATGGCCGCAACAGCAACCTCGGCACCTTTATTGCCTGCCTTGGTTCCGGAACGTTCAATGGCCTGTTCAATGGTCTCGGTGGTGAGCACGCCGAACATGACCGGTACCCCGGTCTCAAGACCAACCTGGGCGGAGCCCTTGGAAACCTCGTTGACCACAACATCAAAATGGGGGGTGGCCCCGCGAATGACAACTCCCAGACAGATCACCGCATCATATTTCTGGGCAGCAGCCATCTTTTTGGCAATAAGGGGAATCTCAAAGGCCCCGGGAACCCGGACAACATCGATGTCACTGTCCTCGGCACCTGACCGCACCAACGCGTCAATGGCCCCTTCAAGAAGTTTTTCACTGATAAAAGAGTTGAAACGGGCAACAATGATGCCGAATTTCTTCCCATCCGCCTTTAGATTTCCTTCGATAAAATTAGCCATGATAAAAGAATGGTAGAGGGTTAAAGGTATAGGATATAAGGTTTAGGGTTTAGGGTTTAGGGTATAAGGTATAGGGCCTAAGGGGATCAGTCGACCTCTATGAGGTGGCCCATTCGATCGCGTTTACACTGGAGATAGTCCTTGTTTTCGGTGCTGGCCTCCATCTCGATGGGAAAACGGTCAACAACCTCAATACCGTACCCTTCAAGACCGATAATCTTTTTCGGATTATTGGTGAGCAGGCTCATCTTACGGACGCCGAGATCACGCAGAATCTGGGCGCCGATGCCGTAGTCCCGCAGATCATCTTTGAAGCCAAGCCTGCGGTTGGCCTCCACCGTGTCAAGCCCCTCATCCTGGAGATTGTAGGCCTTGAGCTTGTTGACCAGGCCGATACCGCGACCCTCCTGACGCATGTAAAGAAGAATACCGCGCCCCTCCTGCTCAATCATTCGCATGGCGGCATGGAGCTGGGCACCGCAGTCACATCGCCCGGAACCGAAAACATCGCCGGTAAGGCATTCAGAGTGGACACGCACCAGAACCTTTTCATCAGGGTTGATCTCTCCCTTGACAAAGGCCAGGTGCTCAAAGTTGTCCACATCGTTCTTATAGGCAACGCAGGTAAATTCTCCGGCATGATGGGTGGGGATTCTTGCCTCTGCCGCCCGGTGCACGAGAATATCTTCACGAAGCCGGTAGGCGACGAGATCGGCAATGGTGGCAATCTTGAGATCATGCTCGGCAGCAAATGTTTCCAGGTCCGGCATACGGGCCATGGTGCCGTCGTCCTTCATGATTTCGCAGATGACTCCTGCCGTCCGGCAGCCGGCGAGGCGGGCCAGATCAACGGAGCCCTCGGTCTGGCCAAGGCGAACCAGCACCCCGCCCTCTCTTGCACGCAGGGGGAAGATATGGCCGGGGCTGATGATGTCGGTGGGTTTGGCCTCTGGATCCACGGCCGCTTCAATGGTCCGGGCCCGGTCGGCAGCCGAGATACCGGTGGTGACACCGGTGGTTGCCTCAATGGAAATCGTAAAACCGGTTCCATAGGGAGATTTATTGTCCCGGACCATCATCGGCAGATCAAGCTGCTCAATAATATCTGGTGTCAGAGTGAGGCAGATCAGACCCCGGCCGTGGGTGGCCATGAAATTGATGGCCTCGGGTGTCACGGCCTCGGCGGCCATGAAGAGATCACCCTCGTTTTCCCGATCCTCATCATCGACCAGAATAATCATCTTTCCGGCCTTGATATCTTCAACTACCTCTTCAATTGGACTGACTGCCATACCTGCACCTGTATAATTATATGGTGGATCAACCGTTACTCAGTCAACAGCTGTCATCACCTGAATTTTATTTGCAAAAAACGTAACTATTCAGCCAATAATTGATATTTGGCATAACAGCGTACTGTAACTGAATAGTTACCAAAAAACTAAAAAAAGCCATGCTCAGCAAGAAAGGAAGGGCTTACGCCGCCACCCTTGTCACCCGTTTTTTCAACACGGGGGCCGAGTAATTTCTCAACATACTTCCCAATAATATCCACCTCGATATTCACCTTGCCGCCTTTTGAGAGCTGGCCAAGCGAAGTGATCTGGAGAGTATGGGGTATAATGGATACCTCAAACCAACTGGACGTGCAAGCGTTCACTGTCAGGCTGATCCCATTTATAGTGATCGACCCCTTTTCAATAACGTACCGGCTCAACTCTTCCGGTATGGAAAAACGAAACAGGGTGAAGTCACCCACAGGACGTCGATCAAGCAGTTCGGCGACACAATCAACATGTCCGGAAACAATATGGCCACCAAGGCGGTCACTGAGCTGCAGGGCACGCTCAAGGTTGACCCGGTCACCACCAGCCAGGCTGCCTAGGATGGACCTGGAAAGTGTCTCCGGGGAAACATCAGCCAGGAAACGGTTTCGCCTGATGGAATAGGCCGTCAGACAGACACCGTTGATGGCGATCGACTCACCCTCCACCGGATCGGTGAGATCAAAATCAGCCTGCATCTCAAATGTCAGCCCGCCTCCTGCAGCCCGGGTGCGCTGCAGGGTGCCCAGTCCCTGGATGATTCCGGTAAACATTACTGTCTCCTGATCAGACTGTTGCTTCCAGGTCGCTGGCCTTCTGATTGTAGCTTTCGGCGATATTCTTATGCTTGAAATGGGAATGAATGGACCCGATGGTCCTCAGGGTATCGGCCGCCTTGGCCACATCTCCGCTCTCCTGGTAAATTACAGCCATGACCTCGAGGATATCGACCGTTCCCTGGGGATTGTTGTCCTTGTTATAGGAGTCAACCATCTCAAGGCACAGATCCAGTGCCTTGGGGTAGTCCTTGAGGCCCTGGTAGGCCTTGATCTGCTGGGTCTGCAGGACAAGCATGGACATGGGGTCATCTTCAGCCTCAACAATATCCCAGGCCCGCTGATAAAAGTTCAGCGCACCATCAAAATCTTCCCTGGCCAGACAGACGTTGCCCAGCTGGTTGCAGGCATTGGCAATACCATTTTGGTCTTCTTTTTCCTCGTGGGCCTTTAATACATTATGAAAGGCCACCGCGGCCTGGCCGATCTCATCTTTGGCCAGAAATCCCTTACCGGCGTCAAACTCTTCCTGGATGGGGTCGGTCGGCTCTTTTACTTCCTGCTTTGCATCACCGATTGCATTGATCGGCTGAACTGTTTGGTCACTCATCATTATTCTCCTTGCTGTATCCGGGAAACGGCCTCCCGGGACAGGTCTGCGACACTGTATCGATTAAAGCGATCCTCTTCCCATATATCCAGTTGGCCATCATCTGAAGCAAGAGGCATCAACTGCATGGAGGCCTCATCGGCCCGGATCAACCCGAGAAGACGGGCGACCTGGCCGCGCATGGCCGGGTTGGGATCATTCAAAAATTGGAAAAGATTATAAAAGGGGGTGGCCCGGATCAGATCGGGCCGGGTAACTGCCACCTGATTGAGGGCCCAGACCACCTGGACCCGCGTGGACTCGTCCCCGAGATAGTTCAAAAGGTGCCGGGCAAAAGCGCCGAAGATATCAGGTCTTGCCCCGATAATGGCCCCAAGGGTCTCCACCATGCCCCACGGTGTTGCTGCTGAATCGGAACAGGCCTCAAAGAGGCGGTGAAGCATCTCGGAAACCTGGCCCGGTTCACGGCTGGCCACCCGCCCACAGACCGCACCGATCAAAGTAGCCGTTTTCCAGCGCTCTTCTTCGGATGGGGCATAGAGCAGACGCTGGAGCAGCCTCAGGGTCTTCTTGTCATCAAAACAGAGCCCCACAAGCGAATCAATATCACCAGCCTCGGCCAATTCTTTGACCAGCTTCTTGTTGGCCTTTTTTCTCTTCTGCGATGGATCGGGACCGGGTTCAACCTCTGGTCTGGGCATCTCGGCAACGGCATCGTCAAGCACCGACTCGGCCTGCTGTTCCTTTTTCTCTTTGACCCGCTTGGAAATTTCGGAGATTTCGGTATGAAGACGAACAAAGTAAAGGACACCACCGACGGCACGGCCATCAAGATTACGGGTATCAACCACCTGATGGGTGGACTCGTCATAGTTTTCAACCCGGCCGGTCAGGTAGTCGTCTTCCGGCATCAGATCCCAGGCAAAATCCCAGTTGTTATCACAGGCAAAGACCAGGGTCTCGACGATGGCGGAACCAAGATTTTTTCCCGTCGGATCACAACTGTAAACCGCTCCGCACTGGCAACGCCCGACCTTGAACTCATGCATTTTGCGCTCAAAGGCATCACTTGCCTTACTCACCTTCTGACCACAAAAGGGGCACCAGGGGGGAGTGGCTACGGTCTTTTTCGTCTTACTCATGACTCAAACTCGATAAAATTTTTTTCCTGCCTTATACAACGTAACTATCCAGATGGGCCCCTTGTTCAACCAATGAGGAGATCGAGGTATAGTAGCCTATCCGAGCTATCCTCATAGGTTGAACAAGGGGTGCAGGTGGATAGTTACGCCAGTTGCTCTTTCAGGCGGGCCGCAAAATTGGGATCCACGGAATAGCCAAGGGAGACGGCTGTATCCAGAGATTTTTGAGCCGCTGAAAATTCACCGGTAAAGTAGAGGGCGACTGCCAGATTATTGTTGGCAAGCGGGGACTCAGGGTCCAGCTCAACGCCCTTGCGGGCAGCCTTCAAAGCTCTTTCGTCCTCACCTTTCATGGTCAGCACCGAGGTGAGATTCATCCATACGGTTGCCAGTTTCGGATCCCGCTGAATGGCCTGCTCATAAGCCTCGACCGCCTTATCCAGGTCATTGGCCTGCTGATGAATCAGCCCCATATTGGCATAGGACTGAGCCGCGTCAGGAGTCACCTTGATCGCCCGCTCATTGAGTTCTCTTGCCTTGGCGATATCCCCCTTGCCAAAATAGATGGCGCCCAGGTTAATCATCGACTCGCCTGACTGGGGATCAATCTTAATTGCTGTTTCAAGCATCTTAACGGCATCATCGACCCGGCCGGCCTTCAGATAGACCAGCCCGAGATGGTGATGGGCCATTACATTATCCGGGAATTCCTTAATCTTCTTTTCAAATTCTTCTATGACCTTGGGAAGATCTTCTTTCAGTTCTTCAGACATATCATCCTCACACATGATTAGTGATACAGGGAGTGTCATGTCCTGAGTCCAGTTTGCACTCAGACAGCTACTCCGGAATCGCAAAAGTGCCTTGCTGTGGCTCTATTGCAAGATTTAATCAAATTCTAAAACGTCAAATACTATAGACACACTTGTCCCACATGCAAGGAGAAAAAATCACATCATCCTGCTCCTTTCAGCACAGGCGAGGGTGGAAGAATCGTTCCCCTCAGATAAAGGGTAACAAAACGGACTGGTTAGTGCCTCCAAATATTTATTTTAGCGGTAATCAACGATTATATTTTTCTTCACAGGAGAGGGTAATTTCCATCTGCTGACGGGCAAGGACCTCTTTGGCCTCAAGGACATCTTTGGCGATCTGGGCAGACAGCTCTTCAACACCAGAGAATTTCCGCTCTCCACGGAGATGCTTGAGAAAATTAATCTTAATCGGTTTGCCGTAGATATCCTGGTTGAAGTCAAAGATATGGGTCTCTGCCACCAGCTTGCTCTCGCCGAAGGTGGGGTTGTAGCCGATGTTGAGAACTCCGCCGTAACAGTTGGATTCACAGGTCACCTGACAGACATAGACACCATGCTTTGGAATCAGGTCTTCTTCGTCAATGTAGAGGTTCGCTGTGGGAAAACCAATCTCTTTGCCTCCCCGCTGCTTGCCGACCTGGACAACACCTCTGATCTGGTACAACCTGCCGAGCAGCTGTTTTGCATCCATCATCCGCCCCTCGGACACCAGCTCCCGCACCTTGGTTGAACTGACCAGCATTGAGTCTTCGTAATGGGCTTCAACCACGGTCACCGGAAACCCTTTTTCCTTTCCCTGCCTGGTGAGAAAATCAATATCTCCACAGCGCCCCTTGCCGAAGGCATAGTCGTAACCAACCACCAGCTCCCGGGTACCGATACGCTCCAGCAGAATCCTGTCAACAAAGTGATCGGCAGTGGTCTGGGCGAATTCCATGGTAAAGGGCACGATGACAAGGACGTCGAGTCCTGCGTGCTCAATCAGCTCCGCCTTCTGGTCACAGGTTGAGATCAGCTTGATGCCATCCGGGCGCAGGATCTGCAACGGGTGCGGACTAAAGGTGACCGCAACACTGGTGCCGCCGCTGAGACGTGCCTTTTCAACCACCTCTGCAAAGAGCTGCTGATGTCCCAGGTGGACACCATCAAAGTTGCCGATGGTAACGCAGGCATGGTTGAACGGGGCTGCAATATCATCGAGATCTCTATAAATATCCATGGATCGGTTTACCTCAAATTGACGGCTTTTAAACTACCCTAAGCTACCATCGTTCCTGATATAACGATTTGCAACTCAACAGGTGACCACTGCTTTCCGGTCGTTTATCTTTTTTCACATCCACACAAGAAACTCTTGACAAAATCCACGACAACAATCATATTCTTTTCCGTTATGCCGAAGTGGCGGAATTGGTAGACGCGCTAGGTTCAGGGTCTAGTGGGTGCAAGCCCGTGGAAGTTCGAGTCTTCTCTTCGGCACCAATGCCAAGTAATGGTCTGTAAGTTTTTAAACTTGCAGGCCATTCGCTTTTTAAGGGCATGTCAAACACACCTGACTGTAACATTTCCCCATCCCCCGTCAAATCCGGACACTGATTCTTCTATTTTGCGTGTTCGTATTCCACTTTCCAGGAAAAAGCAATAAAGAAGCAGTAGGGACAAAGCTGATCGAGAAAACCTTGCACGTCATCAAAGGCCGGATTATGGGAGAGAGAACAGGAATACTGCATGCGGGATTGTGAAGCCATGAAACACCACACAAAGAATGTCAAAATATCAAGCCAGACCTCACGCCCCATGGTCCCACACTCACATACTTCCTTTAGGATTCTATCATGACATCAACATATTTTTTCCATTCACCGGTAAAAGCATATGTGGGTGAAGACTTTGACACGCTTTTGTCGCTGCTGGCTGGAGATGCCGAAAATATAGCTGTTGTCTCCGGGGCGACCTCCATCATAAAAACCGGTTTCAAAGAACGGGTGGCGACTCTTTTTCAGAACAGAAACCTGTTGTTCTTCAATGAAATTGAAGAGAACCCTTCAATTAACACGGTGATGCGAGGGGGCCGACTCTTACGGAAGCATAAAACCGACCTGGTGATCGCATTTGGTGGCGGGTCTGCTCTTGATGCGGCCAAAGCGGTTGCGCTTTTGGCAAATAACCAGGGTGACTTCCATGAAATATTCCATGCTGAAAAGCTGAAATCGGCATTACCGGTTATTGCAATTCCCACCACATGCGGAACCGGCAGTGAAATGAACAACTATGCCATTATTACCGATTCAGAGAATTTGGATAAGGTGAATCTGTCGAAAGACAGTATGTTCCCCGTAGCTGCTATTCTGGAACCGGAATTTCTGAGAACACTGGATGAAGAGCTGGTCAGGTCAACGGTTTTTGATGCCTTCAGCCATGCCTTTGAGGGGTATCTGTCAAAACGGTCCAATCCATTTTCCGATGCAGTTGCACTCAATTCGATCGATGTAATTTTACAATCGATTGTGAAGAGTAATGGATTTAAAACACTTGACGATGATATCCTTACCAGCTTTTTGTATGGTTCATCGCTGGCCGGCATTGTAATTTTGCATACCGGTACAACTCTGCTGCATGCGCTCGGTTATTATTTTACCAACCATAAAAAAATTCATCACGGTAAGGCGAATGCAATTCTGCTGGACGGTTATGTGTCATTGTGCCGCTCTGCCAATGTCAAAAAGATTGCTGACGTGGATATGCTTTTTGAAAAATATGGCTTAGAACTGGATCGATTTGCAGAACCTTATTACGGAAAAGAAAACGTTTGTGACATTGTTCCGGAAAATGAGGCGGATAAATTTATCCGCTATGCCGTCGGTAAACCAAATGCTCCTCTCAGTCCATTTGATATTGATGTGGACAAAATAAAACAGGCGCTTTACTAGCCCAATTTTGCCGAAGATAATATATATTCCCAGGTATCTGGCAAATGCTCACGCTAAAGGTACCCTAAAGTAAAAAATGATCCTCCAGTAGACACGGGGTTCTTCAATTTTACCTGTTTGTATTCCACTTTTCAGAAAAAAGTAATAGGGATAAAATTGATCAAGAAGCAATAAGGGCAAAGCTGATCGAGAGAACCTTGCTTTACTCAAAGGTCAGGTTACAGAAGAAAGAATACAAAAAAAATTAACATATACGTAAACATTTGTATTGATTTAATTCACCCATTGATTAATATTTTTGCGAAATAATTAACCAATGGGTGAATTTTATGAAACCACAACAGAGACATCTTGTCAGAAAACAGCTTGAAAAAACGCTCACTGGCCTTTCCTCTCTTCAGCGGACACCTCGGCCCACCGGAGGATGGCTGCGTGCCATCCGCGAAGCTCTGGGCATGTCCGGCAGGCAGTTCGCCCACCGACTGAGGGTTTCCCCTTCCCGGGTGACCAACCTGGAACAGAGTGAACGCAGTGGGGGGGTCACCCTCAAAAGTTTGCAGCAGGCTGCGCATGCCCTGGACTGCGTCTTTGTCTATGCGGTAGTCCCCAGGAAAAGCCTTTCCGCCACCATCCACAAGCGTGCAGAATCCCTGGCCCAGCACCGCTTACAACGGGTTGCCCACACCATGTTGCTGGAAGAACAGCAGCTCTCCCCGGACGAACAACGCCAAGCCTTCGAGGCCGAAGTAGAACGACTGATGCTGGAGATGCCCAAGGAGCTGTGGGAGGAACTCGATGGAGTTTGACTATCCCTCCGGGGCCACTCCCCTGGACCCGGATGAAGCAGCGGGGCTGAAGCTTTCTCATATTACCAACCGGGCGGAACTTGACCGCTGGGAGTTGGGCAACATCCTTGAGGCTGAGGAGTGGGCGTTTCGCCGAAGAATTCCGGTGGATGAACTCCTCAGCGTAAACTTCCTTCTCAAGCTCCACAAGCGGATGCTTGGCAATGTCTGGAAGTGGGCCGGGAGCTTCCGCAACAGCGAGAAAAATCTCGGGGTACCCTGCTGGTCCATAGGGCCGGATCTGAAACATATGCTGGAGGATATCAAGTTCTGGATAGTGGGAAATGTCTACCAGCCGGATGAAATCAGCACCCGGCTCCACCACCGGCTGGTATCAATCCACCTCTTTGCCAACGGTAACGGCCGCCATGCCCGCCTGGTATCGGACCTCCTGCTGGTCCATGTTCTGGACCGTCCCCGTTTTACCTGGGGTGGCAGAAATCTTGTCCAGAGTGGAGAGTGTCGAGAGAGCTATATTAATGCTCTACGTGCCGCGGACAACCGTGATTATAGCTTACTGCTTGACTTTGTCCGTTCCTAAATCTGTTGTAAAAAGAAGGGCCCTTGATGAAAGCCCATCTCAGCTCATCAGCGCGGTTCTGATCGGTCGCCGCCGCTCCCTCACCAGATGACAGGTAACGGTTGTTCCTTTGTCCAGGTCGGAGTCGATGGTCACCTGTCCCATCTGCTCCTCCAGAATCCGTCTTGCAAAGGTGAGCCCCATTCCCATGTGGCCTGTCTTGTTGGAATAGAAGTGATCAAAAACCTTGGGCAGTAGTGCCTGGTCAATTCCCTTGCCGTTATCTATAATCTTGACCAGAAAAGGACGACTGGCGGAAGCTGAGTGGTGTGTCTCGAAACGGATCACCTTGTCCGCCGGGCTGCCGTCATAAGCTTCAATACCATTGGCGGTAATGGCCTCAAGGGCGCTGACAAAAAGCTCCTCATCAATCAGCAGGGAATCACCTGCCAGCTCTTTGTCATGTGAACAGACAAGCGTACCGCCGTACCTGTTCACAATCACCTGGAGCTTCTCCTCTGCCAGAGACGTCATCTCCGCAAAATTGATCTTCACCGGCCTGGGGCGGCGAAGTTCAATAAAACCGTTGAGTGTATCAAGCAATGACTCCAGCCGCTGTGCCTCGTTGATAATCGTCCGCACCCTTGCTTTGTCACCGCTTCCATGCTGGAGTCGACGCGCCAGTCCGCCGATAACCATAACCGGGTTACGAATCTGGTGACTGAGGTCATCGGCCAGTCCACCGAGAAAAATAGTACGCTCAGAGTGTTTCAGAGAGTATTCAACCTGCTTCATCTGGGTAATATCATGGATGGTGAAGGCGATACCCTCCTGGCCCTCACCCCACAGAAAACGGCTGCCTCCCAGTTTGGAAAGAAACGAGCTGCCGTCGTGGCGACGCAGCATCACCTCCCCGTTGTACTCCTGCTCCGTTCGAATGACATGAAGGATGTTGTTGAACAGAATCTCCCGATCATCATCCATAAAAATCCGGTGCACCGACCTGTCCTGAATCTCCCCCACCGTCGTGTGAAGAAGTTTGGCTGCACGGGTATTGCAGAAGATGATCTTATTCTTGTGATTGACGACGAGAATGCCGTTATGAATAATATTGAGCAGATCCCCGATGAGCTTTGGGGTGAACTGGATAACAGATTGATCCATGGGTATCCCTCCCCGTCCGGTAAGAAGATAGTAATTGGTTGATGTTTGATCAGCAGATTACTCCTGTCCTGCTTCTCTCTGGCCTTACACTCTTCTTAAAAGTGAACGACAAATGAGTTTTGCGCATAAATTTTTCTTTTAGAAAAAAGTCTCCCTCAAATGTCCATCTCCATTATATCATGCTTTGCTGCGGATGGGGATGCAATATCATCCAGACTGCCCCACCGGACACCGATCTCCCGGTTGCGGCAGAACTCCTTACAATGAGACGGCTTGCATTCCAGCTATCTATGATTAACTTCCAAAAGAGTCTGATATAGCGGACCAGAGATTTTCACACCTTCCAACTCAACCTACTACCACCCTCACCAACTGATTTCCATGGTCGACAATACTCAATCCCCGGTTCTGGAGAGTGATGATGACGAGATCACCCTGAGCTGCTCCCTGGTCCTTGCCGCCATGGGTATCGAGCATCGCATTGTCACCCTGGATCATACCCGGCAGATCGTAGTTGATGAACTCAGACGTCAACAGGCCCTGGATCAGCTCGAACACTACTTCCAGGAAAACCGTGACTGGCCGCCCCGGACACCTGTTTATACGGAACCGTCCCCCCAGATCTTTCAACCTCCATCGCTTCTCCTGGTCGGCATGCTGGCCCTTTTTTATTCCGTAACCGGCCCGTGGAACTATCGATCAGACTGGTTCATAAATGGTGCAGGTGATGGGCAGGCTATCCTTGCCGGTGGAGAATGGTATCGACTGGTTACGGCACTCACACTCCATGCCGACCTTGTCCACCTCATGGGCAACTGTCTGTTCGGTGGCTTCGTCCTCCATTTTCTCTGCCGCCTGGTCGGTAACGGCCTGGGTCTTTTTGGTATGCTTTTCACCGCAACCGTGGCCAACGGAATTAATGTCCTCGCCCATGGCCATGACCATCGCTTTGTCGGTTTTTCCACCGCCGTCTTTGCAGTCATCGGTATCCTGTCAAGCTACAACTATCCGCTGCGCCGCCACCTCACCGGCTACCATCTTTTCATGCCGCTCATGGCCGGATTTGCCTTTCTTGCCATGTTGGGCAGCTCAGGCGAAAACACCGATCTCGGCGCCCATCTTTTCGGGCTGCTCTGCGGTCTGGCCTTCGGCCTGTTCCTGCACAGCCGCCCCATGCAGATAGTGCGTTTTTCCTTTTCTCTTCAATCTTTTCTGGTCGTCCTCTTCGGTCTCAGCGTATTTTTCTCGTGGCACCTTGCCATGGGCCCATTGTAACAGGCACCTTTTTTCCCTGACTCATCATGTTTTATTTGCATTTCCTGCTGGAATACTTACCATTAGACATTCACGTACATTTATCGAATCCCTGATGGGTTCAAGCACACCATAAGGAGCGCATTTCATGTCGCAAGATCAACAGCCGCCGTGGGGTAAAAAGAAAAAACCCCAAACTCCGGAAGACCTTATTGCCCTGCTGATTAAGAAACTGCAGGAATATTTTTCAGACTCCCCCAAGTCTCCACAGGGAGAGAAAAAAGAGACACCGCCTTCCAAGCCGGTCAATCCCTTGAACGCCCTGGGCAAACTACTGCTGCTGGTCCTTGCCGTCCTTGCCCTTCAAGGTGTTTACGGAGCCTTTTTCAAAATCTCACCCAGTGAGGTTGGTGTAGTTCTGCGTTTAGGCAAATACTCCAGAACCACGCCTTCGGGACTCCACTTTAAGATTCCCTATATCGACACCCTCTATAAAGTCAATGTTGAGGAAATCCGTAAAGAGGAGTTCGGCTTCAGAACCCGCTATCCCGCTCAAAAGACTTCTTTTGACCGTCGCGGATTCGACATGGAATCACTGATGCTCACCGCGGATAAAAACGTGATCAACGTGGCCTGGATCGTCCAGTTCAGGGTCAAGGATCCGCAGAATTTCCTCTTCAAGGTCAAAGATGTCCGCCAGGCGGTCCGCGACGCCTCGGAGAGTGTAACCAGACGTATCGTCGGCAACATGGATTTCGACTATGTACTATCCAACCGTGATCTGCTTGCCGCCAAAGTCAAACAGGAACTGCAGGATGAACTGGACAACCTGGAGGCCGGTATAGCCCTTGGTACTGTACAGTTCCAGGACATCAACCCGCCCGATCTGGTCAAGCCTGCCTTTAACGAAGTCAACGAGGCCGACCAGGACATGAAACGACTGGTCAATGAGGCAGAGGAGCAGTACAACCGTATTATTCCCAAGGCCCACGGCGATGCCAAGAAGATTGTTGAAGAGTCCCACGGTTACGCAGTGGCCCGGGT
>JBDLID010000004.1:0-51682 GCA_039715055.1 Thermodesulfobacteriota bacterium
CGCGCCATAAGACCTGACCAGGTCGCGATATCGGCCTTGGTATACCCGACGACGGTGGGTTTGCCGGTGGTCCCCGACGAGGCGTGGACCCTGACAACCTCATCCATGGGCACGGTGAAGAGTCCGAAGGGGTAGTTTTCCCGCAGGTCCTCCTTGACGGTAAACGGCAGCTTGGCAAGGTCTGCAAGACTCTGGATGTCCTCGGGCTTAACGCCTGCTGCATCCATCTTTTGCCGGTAGGGAGCTACCGTTTTATAAACCCTCTCAACCAGTCTTTTTAACCGAATCAGCTGAACGGATTCAAGTCCCTGCCTGGGCAGGGTTTCCATTTCCTCTTCCCAATAGAGTGTCATACCGTTGAACTCCTGTTATTATTGGCTGACTTTACGACCGGCCGCAAAAGCTTTCAAGTTGACTTCACGGAACCGCTCAGGAACCCGGGTGTTGATAACCTCCTCATACACCGAGACATCAACAGACAGGAATGTGGAAAGCGCTCCAACCATGACCACGTTGGCGGTCTTCACTTCACCAACTTCAGCTGCCAGATCAAAGGCGTCGACGGTGACCACATGAATCCCCTGGTCACTGATGACATCGAGAACGTTTTCCGGATACTCTGTCTGACCGGTGGCAACAGCCGGAGGCAAAATCTTCTGACTATTGACGATCACCTTGGAATCCTTGTGAAGGTAGGGCAGATAACGGGCCGCCTCCATCATTTCAAAGGCCACCTGGATATCGGCCGAACCGGGCTCGATAAGCGGTGAGTAGACCTTTTTGCCGTAACGCAGCTGGGCAGTGACGGAACCTCCGCGCTGGGCCATGCCGTGGACCTCACTTTTCTTGGCGTCAAAGCCTGCGGCAAGAAGAGCATAGGCGGTCACCTCGCTGGCCAGGAGAATCCCCTGGCCGCCCACTCCTGAAAAGAGAATATTTCCTGTATCGCTCATTACTTCTCCTCCTCTCGGTCGATGGCCTCAAACTTACAGAGCTCCACACACTGGCCGCAACCGTTGCATTGTACCTCATTGATCAGGGCAATACCCTTCTGCTTCTCACGATATCCCTTGGCCTTGGCCTCTTCCGGAGTCATGGCCTGCCAGCTGATGGCAGGACATCCCAGCTTGACACAGGCCTTACAGCCGTTACAGTTTTCAAGAACGGTGGAGTAAGGATTGTGCGGCTGTTTTTTCATCTCCGGCAGGAGCACACATGGTGCCCTGCTGATGACCACGGAGAACTCGTCACGCTCCAGAGCCTCTCTGACCACCCTGCCGCATTCCTTCACCTCGTGGGGATTAACCTCATCCACATGCTTCACGCCAACGGCTCGGCAGAGTTCTTCGAGGTTGATGGTATTGGCGGCCTCGCCCTTGATGTTGTAGCCGGATAACGGATTGTTCTGCTGGCCGGTCATGGCGGTAATCCGGTTATCAAGGATGACCAGAAGTGATGAAGATTCGTTGTAGACCGAGTTGATCAGACCGGTGACTCCCGAATGAATAAAGGTGGAGTCGCCGATTACTGACACCAGCTTGGACTTGCCCTCTTCGCCTAACGCCTTGTCCATGCCGTGGGCGATGGTCACTGCCGCGCCCATGCAGACACAGGAGTCCATGGCGGAAAGCGGCGGCAGAAAGCCGAGAGTATAGCAGCCGATGTCGCCGGAGACGAACACGTCAAGTTTGGACAGGTTGTAAAACAGGCCGCGATGGGGGCAGCCGGCACACATATTGGGCGGCCTCATGGGCAGCTGGGCCGGCTCAAAAAGTGTCGGCATACTTGCCGGGTCTATGGATCCCCTGACGATGGCGGTGTTGAGCTCACCCTGGTTGGTGATCAGCTCCTTGCCGCGGCAGTTGATTCCCATGGACTTGATGTGGTGCTCAAGAAAGGGATCAAGCTCTTCAACCACAAACAGCTCATCAACCGAGTCGGCAAACTCTCTGATTTTTTTCTCGGGCAGCGGCCAGCACATGCCCAGTTTAAACACTGCAGCCTCGGGAAAGGCTTCCTTGACATAGAGGTAAGAGACCCCGGAGGTAATAAAACCGCGCTTGCGGTCGCCCTCCTCCACCCGGTTGATTCCGGTGGTCTCAGCAAATTCAATGAGTTTTGCCATCCGCTCCTCAACCACCTTCCGGCGGTTACGGGCATTGGCCGGCAGCATGACAAACTTGGCAGGTACCTTCTCAATTCCTTTTGTCACCGAGGACTGTTCCATCTCACCCCTGTCAACCACCCCCTTGACGTGGGCGATGCGGGTGGTGATCCGGAAAAGAACAGGTGTGTCGAACTCCTCGGACAGACGGAATCCTTCTTTCAGCATATCCTTGGCTTCGGCCGGATCGGACGGCTCGATCATGGGCAGCTTGGAGTGGTAGGCGTAGTTACGGTTATCCTGCTCATTTTGCGATGAATGCATCTCGGGATCATCGGCAGTAAGCACCACCAGTCCGCCGCGGACACCGGTGTATGATGCGGTAAACAGCGGGTCAGCGGCTACATTGACGCCGACATGCTTCATGGTGGCAAGCGCTCTTACTCCGGCAAAAGAGGCACCGATGGCAACCTCAAGCCCTACTTTTTCATTTGGCGCCCACTCGGTGTAAACCTCGCCATACGTGGAGAGATTCTCCATAATTTCCGTGGACGGTGTGCCGGGATAGCCGGAGGCCACCTTGACGCCGGCTTCTGAGGCGCCCATGGCAATGGCTTCATTGCCTGACATCCACAGGGATTGATCACTTAATTTAGACACGTTGGCTCCTGTTTAAACATTATTTATTTAACATGGAACATCTCTGCAGCCTGGTCAGAAAAACATGATATTTTCTCAAAAATATCACCCATTCCGACCTGAACTGAACTATATAGTCTGGTAAAAATCTAAAAAGATAAAAGTTACTCCGAAAAGAGCTGAACAGGCAAGTCTTTTTTCCTTTGATTTCAAGGAAAGAGACCTTTTTAATGAACCTAAACGAAAGGGGGAATGCTTACCGATGGCAAGTGGAAATGAATTCATTGAAATATTGGTCGGTTAATGGCAAACAGTCTGCTTCCGATTTTAATCAAATTACTTGCTTCTATTGCGTGGTTGGACCATGGTGTTTAGAGTAAGATATCAAGTCAACCAACTCATCAACTCCCCCTGGAGACAATACGACATTATGGACATCAGTAAGTTTATTACAGATCTGATCATCATTGCCCCCCCCCTGCTGCTCGCTCTCACCTTGCACGAGTTTGCCCACGGTTATGTTGCCTTCCGGCTTGGTGATCCAACCGCCAAGGCCATGGGGCGCCTGACCTTAAACCCGCTTAAACACCTGGACCCGCTTGGGACCATCGCCTTTTTCTTTATCAAATTCGGCTGGGCCAAGCCGGTTCCGGTTAATCCCAACTACTTTAAGGACCCCCAGAAAGGCATGCTCTGGGTCGCCCTGGCCGGGCCTGCGACCAATTTAGTGCTCGCTATCATCAGCGCCATCGGGGTCAAGCTGGTCTGGTTCATAGCAACAACCATCGGCTCCCCGACCCTCATCCAGACCGTCCTCCGCCCCCTTTACGACACCCTGGTTGCCAGTGTCTGGATCAACCTGGTGCTCTGTATCTTCAATTTTCTGCCGATCCCTCCGCTGGACGGCAGCCGTATCCTGTCAGGACTGCTGCCGCCGGACATGGCAAGATCCTACAACTCAATCGAACGCTACGGATTTATCATTATCCTGGTTCTTGCCTTCTCCGGTGTCCTCGGAAAACTCATTCTACCGGTGATCAGTTTCGCCACCAACATGCTGCTTGCCTGAGGAACCGTCTGTTACACACATGAAAGAAATTCCCGCCAGTTCAGCCTTGCCGGGAGTTTCTTGTTGCAGACTAAAAAACAGGCGAGCAAAGTAGTCACCCGGGTTGTAATCAACACCAACTGCTGCTGCATCAGTACACTGTCTTTCCATGTCTGAAAGGTAATATCTCTCCGGCTGCAGGACGATCTAAAAAAATACCCTTTCCTCAATGGGATACACCTTTTATCATCGTCAATTAGATTTGCATTACTTATGATATTCATTGTAGTATAAATCCCGGGGCTCTGCCTCTTTGCTGTTCCCCTGGCCAGAATCGTGAGTAACGAGTTATTCCTGTTAAACAAATCAGCTAAAAGGTAAAAATGGAAAACGGATCAAACAGAAGAAATTTCCTGGCTTCAGCCGCTGCCGGTATCACCCTTCTTCCCCTGGTGAATTTTCTGTCAGGCTGCCGTCAGGAAAAAAAAGCCATACCGGAAAAGAAAATTTATGCTGACCCCAAGCTCGAACTGCTTGATCTTGCCCTCCAGCATGAGTTCGGGGCGGTCGTTCAGTACAGTAATCATGCAGGTGTCATTGCCGCACTCAACCATGACAAGACCGGATATCTGCGGGATCAGGTCCAGACGATCATCGCTGATGAAGTGGAACATGCCATTGAGATTTCCGAGATACTGAAGAAAAACAATCTCCAGCCATCGGTTACCGTATGGCCTGCCCAACTTGGAGAAACTCCAAAGGAGATGTTAGAAAAAGATATCAAGGCGGAAGAAGGTGCCATGAAGCTGTATGAACAGATACTTGCCTTGCCGCTGAACGATATGGAAAAACGGATTATTGAACAAATCGCCCTGTCCGAGGAGATGCATTTTACCACTTTTACCAGTCTATTTGGTGACTTTTCCTGATCTCATGCCCATCCCCCGTCACAAATCACTTCGCTTCCAATTCGCATCCTGGACATTTTTCATCATGTGCCTGCTGGGAATGACGATAACTGCCATTACCAGTTACCGATCCTACACCATTTTTTTTAATGATTATCAATCAATGCTGACCGAACGTATGCAACACGTTTCCAAGTCCCTGGACAGCATGATCAGCGACACTGACTACCTGGGGATGACCAGGCAGGTTAACTCAATCCTGTTGACCGAAGGCGTGGTGGGTGTCAGGGTGGTGGACCGGAACAATGAACCCATTATCCATAAAGGTGTCCTGGCCAACTTTATCCTTGAAGAATCAATTACCAGAACCAAAGAGCGAATCGGCCTCATCCAGGTCGCATTTTCCGATACCCCGGTCAAAGAAAAAGTCATATCTCTCATTCGGGAAGATATCCTGCTTGGAATTTTCCTCACACCACTTATCGCCTACCTGATGTGGCTTTTTTGCGGCTGGAAATTTAAAGATATCATAAGGCTCTCCAATGATGTGCATAGAATCGGTGATATTGCCCAGGAAGAAGTTGACCTGCCCGGCACCCGGCGGCATGATGAGATAGGCCATCTTGCCCGTACTCTCACCGAGAGAAGCAACCTCATCAAAGAAGGAAAAAGACAGGAACAGCTGTTGTACCAGGCAATTGATCAATCCCATGACTCGATATTAATCACCAACGAACAGGGGGACATCGAGTATGTCAATCCCGCCTTTTCAAGAATCACCGGTTATTCAAGAAAAGAGAGTGTGGGAAAAAATCCACGGATGCTGAAGAGTGAAAAACACCCTTCAAAATTCTATGAACTCCTGTGGAACACCCTTATTTCCGGAAAAACCTGGCATGGCCGCCTGGTCAACAGGCGGAAAAATAATGAGCTCTACCATGAACAGGCAACCATCACACCGGTTATTGGCCCTGCTGGTGATATACATCATTATGTCGCTGTAAAACGTGACATCACCCAGGAACTCCTTCTGGAGGAACAGCTCAACCAGGCACAGAAAATGGAGGCTGTCGGCTTGATGGCCGGGGGAGTCGCCCATGATCTTAACAATATTCTTTCAGGGGTTGTCGGCTACCCGGAACTGCTTCTAATGCAACTTCCGGAAAACAGCAGTCTGCGGCAACCGATAGAAGAGATCCAGAATTCAGGGAAAAGAGCTGCAGAAATAGTTGATGACCTGCTCACCATTGCCAGAGGAATTGCTGCAAAGCGGGAAACTAAAAACCTCAATGAACTGGTCATCGATTACCTGGAGTCGCCTGAGTTAAAGAAACTACAGTCACTCCACCCTGAGACAGCCTGTTCGACAAAGCTCGATAAGACATTATGGAACTTTTCCTGTTCGGCCATTCATATCAGAAAGTGCATTATGAATCTTGTCACCAACGCTATCGAGGCGATCTCCAGTCATGGAGAAGTCGTTATTTCCACAGAGAATCTGACAATTGACAAACCGGACTCAGCAGACAGTCACTTCCTTGGCAAAGGAGACTATGTTGTCCTCACGGTGGCGGATACGGGAAAAGGCATCCCTGAAAAACATCTCAGCCGTATTTTTGAACCGTTCTACAGTAAAAAGGCCATAGGCAGAAGCGGGACAGGACTGGGTCTTGCGGTTGTCTGGAATACGGTTGCAGACCACGATGGGAAAATCAATGTTGAAAGTGATGACTCCGGAACGAGTTTCACACTCTTTTTTCCAGCCACTCCGGAAATAGCTTCTTTAACAAAAAAAGAGGAGCATGCAGCCGCCCACGATTTCCAGGGAAAAGGCGAGCAGATTCTCGTTGTTGATGACGAGCCGCAACTATTGGACATAGCTAAAAACATGCTGGAAACAATGGGCTACGCAGTTCACACTGTTTCCAGTGGCGAGGAAGCACTTGACTACCATTCGCAGCACCCTGTTGAGCTGATCCTTCTCGATATGCTGATGGAACCCGGGATAAACGGCACCCAGACCTACAGGGAAATCATCAAGACCTACCCCCGGCAAAAGGCTCTCATTGTCACTGGTTTTTCAAAAAGCCAGGAGGTAGAGGAGGCAATAGAACTTGGGGCTGGAGGGATCATTAAAAAGCCGTATGTTCTAAAAGAACTCGTCTCTGCGGTTCATGACCAGTTGAACTCGCAGTGATGAAAGGATAGACGTTTCCGCTCTTTACCGCACCCATTGTCCCTTCGCAATGGATTGAATCCGCGAACTTATTCAGTGTAAAGCCGGGTGTGTCCCTACGCAGGGAACAGTAACCCTTTGCCCTGTTTGTAAATACCAGCCACAAAAAAATCCCCCGGAAGATTCAATCTCCCGGGGGATTTTCCATTACAAGCCCCAACAAAGCAGGGCTGCTTTCAGTCAGTCTCTAGAATTTATAGGTCACACCGACTGTCACCAGGTCAGCGACGGCATCGGTGAAGGTGCCGTTAACGTAGGTGTTGCTAACCTCGCGCTCTTCCTTGTAGTCATAAAGATATCCAACGCTGATTTCCATGGCCTCGTTGACCTTGTAGCGGGCACCGAGGGAGTAGAGCCAGGCGTCAGAGTCGGGCAGTTCGAAGTTGAGGGTCTCATCGGGTACCGGAGACTCGTCGTAGGCAAACCCTGCCATAAAGGTCAACGCTTCGGTCATTGCCCAGCTCACGCTGATCCGGTAGGCGGAGGAGTCATCCCAGTTCTTGGGAATTTCGCTGCCATACACCTGAGCAAACACGGGGTTGGTGAAAGCACTGTCATAACTGATGTCAATTGATTCATATTCGGACCAGAAGGTACGATCCCAGGCCATCTCAACGGTTAGATCATTAAAGGTGTAGGCACCGGCAACAGTGAGGACAGCCGGGGCCGGGATCGTAACGGAGCCGGTTGTGGTCATACCGTTGGGGACAGGAAAATTGGTTCCCATGATGACATCACCTTCCAGATCAAGGTCCACATGGGAGCGATAGGTGACGGCCAGTTTCAGGTCATCCACAGGGGTAAGGGTGGCGGCGATATTCCAGCCGAACTCAGTGGTATCACCGTCAAGCCAGCGCTCCGCAGCAATATTTCTTTCCCGGTCAACAATGCCCTTGCTTGACACCTTGGCCTCGGAATAGATCATCCGCGCGCCGACGGCAATGGAGAACATATCGCAGGTCTTGTAGGAGAGCGTGGGGTTGATATCAAAAACCTTGAGTGAATACTCTTCGGCAAATGTTGTCGCGTACTGGTCTTTCCAGCGTTTGGAAAGCCCGAACGGGCCGGTGATGGAGAAACCGATGCGGAAATTATTGTAGTCCGGGGAGACCATGAAGAGGGTGGGAAGAAGAAAATTCTCCGCCTCGGACTCACCGCTCAGCATGGGCGATCGATTATCGTCATAGGTAACCGAAGGCAGATAAATGTAAATTCCGTCCACCTCCACCTGCCAGGCATCGTCGGCGAGGTGCATGGCGGAAGGGTTATAATAACTCGAATCGGCACCATTGGCCGAGGCAACGTGAGCACCTGCCTTGGCAGTCGAGTCAGCGGACTGCTCGGGGATGCGGTAGGCGGATCCCCAGGCGGAGCCGGCGGCCAGAACCGACACCAGGGCCATCACAGAAATTCTCTTCTTCATTATTCTCCTCCAATCTGTTTAACGGCTCCTGAGTGATCGGAACCCGTCGAGTTTTGCCCTTTCCACCGGTGTTACCGGACACCGGTTCAGTCAGAGCTGTCTTGCTGTTCCAGGTTATTCTTTTTTCCCGAGGCATCATAAAGATACCGTTTGATCTTATGGGTAGCAGTCTTGATAAACGGTTCCCTCCGTTCATATAGTTGAGACAGGCGGGAGGCAGGAGGCAGCTGCTTGTTGACCTCTTTTTTCATATTCGCCAGCAGCTTTTCGATATAGGCATGCCGCTCGCTACGGTTCTGGCCGACGGTCTCCTCGTCGATCAATTCATAATCCGGGTAAACCCAGCCGTCGAGCCGACCGTTGTTCTCCACAACCAGTGATTCCACCACCCAGGCAAAGGCATTCATCTTGTGCTCAACCGGCTCAGGGTAGACATTTTCGCCGTTGGCCATAACGATCACATTTTTGGAGCGGCCACGAATATGGAGGTTGTTTTCTTCATCGAAATATCCGAGATCGCCGGTGAACAGCCAACCGTCTTCAGACAGCACCTCCTCGGTGGCTTCAGTGTCGTTCCAGTACCCCTGCATGACATTGGGACCACGTGCAGCAACCTCACCAACCCCGGTCTCGGGGTCCGGGTTCTTGATACGGATCTCAACATGGGGAATCGGCTTTCCGGTGGAACCAATGGCAATCGTCGGGTCTCCCGGAGGCCCACCTGCGAGCAGCGGTGCCGATTCCGTCATACCGTACCCGATGATATATGGAAAACCTGCAGCGTGAAGAAACTTCTCAACATCAGGGTTGAGTGCCGCACCACCAATTCCCATGAGCTGGAGGTTGCCACCGAAAAATTCGAGCAACTTGGCGCCGATTTTTTTGTAAATCATTTTTCTGCCGGCTTCGAACCGACAGACAGTGGACAGGACCAGGCTATTGTCGATTTTAGGCAGCACCCGTTTCTTGTAAATTTTTTCCATGACCAGCGGGACGGCAAACATGGCAAATGGTTTTTCTTCCTTGCACAACCTCTGAAGAATTACCGGTGTGGGGGTCTTACCGGCATAGGCAATTCGAGCACCGGACAGCAGTGGCAGAATAAACCCGAGGGTAAACTCATAGGTGTGTGACATGGGCAGAATCGAGAGAAACACTGCCCCGGGTTCCACCTCAATCAATGACGAAGCCGAGTAGGCGTTGGCCGTCAAATTTTTATGGGTCAGCATCACCGCCTTGGAAAAACCGGAAGTGCCTGATGTATACAAAATAGCAGCGAGGTCCTCTTCATCGATCTCCTCGAAGCCGTACTCTTTTGACTCACCCAGTTTTTCATCACAGAGTTCATTGGCGCCATGGAGGTATTGTGAAAAGGGATCAACAAGGACAACACCTATGGTCCCCACATAATCATCAAGAGTGACCACCCGGGACAGGGTGTCACGTTTGAGCTCATAGATTTTCTCAATCTGGCGCTGGGTGGTGAAGAGGAAAGAAACCTTCATCTCGGTAAGAATATGATGGACATCAGCTTCAGGAAGATCAGGCAGAATGGGAACAACAATGGCACCGAGACGGACTATGGCAAAATAAGCCACTCCCCAGTTATGAGAATTCTCAGCAAGAATGGCAACGTGATCTCCTTTTTTGACTCCTTCATCAGTCAAACGGTAAGCAATTGCCATCACCCGGCCATAGAACTCACTATAGGTCAACGGGGTCTCCAACGCCATGCCTATGGCATCACGATCTCCATAGAGATTTCGACTGTTGTCCAATATATAGTTCAGGGTCATCCGAACATCATCGTTACTTGACACTGGTAACCTCATTTTGGTGTGAATCAAATCTACCTGCAATCCGAATCAGAATTCGACAGCCGATACTAACTAATCGGGACCTTTAGGTCAACAATAAGGCCACCTTTAAAAATTGTCTTTTTGTCCCAACTCTTCGTTGCGCGAATAATTTTGTACCCGGAATATTAGAAGTGAGCCGAGCACTTCGTCCTCGGAATATCAGCTATATGCCTGTGGCAAAATTCTCCTCACGCCTCGATTTGGAACAGATAAGCGAGGCACGAGACTCCGAAATACTAATTTTTCAAGGTACCCTATGAGACAGTTTTCAACTTGACCTAAAATATGCGCTAATCCTAATAAAATCTTGACAATACGACCATTTCATAATACAAAATGTTAGAAATTGGTAAATGATTATTAATTAAATCTGCATCAGTATAGTCATTTTTCAATATTGATACATTAATTTATGCTTTGTTCCATACTCTATTATTTATTTGATATTACGAAATTCTTCACTAGTTATCCGGGACAGATTGCGAGAAAAACAACAGCTCAAGCTTAACCAGACATTTTTCTCATGAATTATTTCCAGACATCAGTCAAATTGCTGTGCGGCCTTTTTATCAGTACTCTTTTTTTTCTGCCGTATTCAGTATCCGCCTCGATTCCAACACTGCAGGACTCCTTTAAAAGAGCTCCGCAGACAAAGAGTGCCTCCCGCGCTCCGCAAATCGTCAAAAAGACATCTTTGCCTGTTCTCGGCATTTATCGGGATATCTCTTTAAAAAGACGAGGCATCTCTCCTGCCACCAATAACAGTGACCGGAAAATAAAGCGGAAAATTTCTGCCAGAAGTGCCATCATCATTGACGCTGTCACTGGCAAGACCCTGTTCTCAAGGGCGCCTGACCGGCCACGACAGCCCGCTTCCACCATCAAGGTGATCACCGGTATGATCGCCATGAAGTCACTGTCGGAAACGGATAAGGTTGCTGTCAGTCCCAAGGCAGCCAGACAACCCCGATCAAAAATCTACCTCGATCATAAGAAAAACTATAAAGCCGCAGATCTCATCCAGGCGGTTCTTCTGGCTTCCGCAAATGATGCAAGTGTTGCCCTGGCTGAAAAAATTGCCGGCAATGAAAAAGAATTTGCTCAGATGATGACCCTGCGGGCCAGGCTGTGGGGTGCAAAAAATACCATCTGCCAGACAGCCTCCGGACTAACCGCCAAGGGACAGCAAAGCACTGCAAGGGATCTGGCCACCATCTTCCGTCATGTCATGGCAGATGATGACTTTGCCGCCATTATGAAAAAGACCAAGGCCAGAACGACAAGAGGCAAACTGCTCCGCAATCACAACAAGGCTCTCTGGCAGATCAAGGGAGCAGAGGGCGGTAAGACCGGGTATACCAACAAGGCACGCCAGACCTATGTGGGCAAATTCAAGCGTGGTGGAAACGAGATTATCGTCGCAATCATGGGCAGTGAAACCATGTGGACCGACATCAAACGACTTGTGGAGTATGGTTTCACCCACAGCTTTGCCAACAACAGCGTTCCGGTTGACAATAAATCAGCCCAACCTGCTCAACTGATCGCCGGCCGTTAATTCCCCTCCCTGCCAGCGTAATTGTCAACAGTCTGTATACCTATTTCAACGGTATACAGACTGTTTTTATTTCTGCCTCTCAACCTTGTCCCCATCTTTTAAAAAATTCGCTTCACGTCGTCCTGACAAGACTCACCCTGTTCACCACCAGGCTGACTGCGCCAAAATCACGATCTATCGTCCCGTGCAGTACATACGGTCTGCCTGAGGACAGGAGATGGGCGTAACGCTGATATGTCCTTGGGAAAAAGGTGGTCTCCACCAGCCCGGTCTCATCCTCAAAGGTCAGGAACTCCATCACCTCGCCATTTTTGGTTGAAACCAGTTTGCCGGTGATCAGCCAACCGACAAAGCGCACTTTTTGACTGGTGTGATCCTCGAGATCGATTGCCCTGACCCGCCCTGCCAGGATACTTTCAGGCATCAGAGAGACCGGGTGACAGGAGGTGAGAAAACCCAGTATTGCATATTCCCTTCGCAGTCGCTCCCTGGTTACACCGTCTTTTAACTCTGGAGGAGGAGGCGCTGAAAAACCAAGCAGGGGTGTTGTCCGCTCCGCCGCTCTAGCACTATTGAGACGTGCGCACTCCCACAGCAGTTGACTGCGGCTCAAAGGTCCTGCCACACAATCCAGGGCACCGCTGTGGATCAGGGCCCGCACCTCGTCAGTCGACGGAGAGGTACGGACAAAAAAATCAGCCGGATTGCGATAAGCACCCTCCAGCCTGCAACTGATGACTCGCTCAACCAGACCGCGGGAAAGACCTTTGAGCGCCATCAGGCCGACCCGGACCACACTACCCTCGCCGCTCCATTTTCTGGTACTTTCATTGACGCATGGAGGCACTATGGTCAAGCCGAGCCGCCTGGTCTCAGAGACATAGGCAAATGTGGAGTAGAAGCCACCCTCATTTGAAATCACCGCCGCCATGAACTGGGCCGGAAAATGGCACTTGAGATAGGCGGCCTGAAAAGAGACCTTTGCATAGGATGCCGAATGTGGCTTGCAGAATGAATAGCCGTCAAAGGAGAGGATCATCCGCCACAGATCCTCTATTACGCTTTGCTCGATCCCGTTTTGACGACAGCCTGAAAAAAATTCCTGCCGATAATCGGGCAGCCGCATCTCCCGATCCTTTTTCGATAACACCTTGCGCAACCCGTCCGCCCGGGCGTGGGAAAAAGAGGCAAGGCGGACCGCCACCCGTGAAACATCCTCCTGGTAGACCATCAATCCGTAGGTCTCGTCCAGAACATCTGTCAGTAGAGGATGGAGCTGGTCATACCTGCCGCCATGGAGACGCCTGACATACTCCCTGACAAATTCGTTGGCAGCCGGCCTGATGATCGATGACTGGATGACAAGCTGCTCAAAGTCACCCACCGCCGCCTTTTTCTGGAGAAGCCGCATGGCCGGGCTCTCGATATAAAAGCAGCCCATGGTCAGCCCGTTGGCCACCGTCACCCTGGTGGCCGGATCATCTTCCGGCTGCCAGTTTGTCTCGTCAAATTCAACCCCACAGCCACGCACAGCTCCAAGTCCGTCCCGGATGACACCCAGGCTGCGGTTGCCGAGCAGGTCGATCTTCACCAGCCCCGCCTCCTCGGTGCCATCCTTTTCCCAGTGAATGATGGGAACGCCCTTGGCGGCCCGCTCCACCGGTACATAGTGGTTGATCGGCTGCGGCGTGATGACCACGCCGCCCGGATGGACGGAGAGGTAACGCGGAACTCCGACCAGTTGCTCCGCCTGTTTAAAAATTGACGGCCACGGTGGCGACAGGTCGATGCCCCGCATGGTCGGCAGGTGGGCCACGCTTGCCGCCATACTTGTACCATGACCACGATACCATGGCAGCCGCTTGGTCACCGTTGATATCTCCAGGGATGACAACCCATGGGCCCGGGCGGTTTCACGGATGGCCATTTTCGGCTGAAAGCAGACGTGGTTGGCGACCATGGCGATGTGACCATTGAAATCATGAAGGACCTCGGCCAGAACATGGTCACGCTCGTCCCAGGAAAAATCGATATCGATGTCCGGCGGATCACTGCGGCCCGGATTTAAAAAACGCTCAAAATAGAGATTGTGTTTTACCGGGCAGACGTTTGTGATTTCCAGGCAGTAGGCAACAAGAGAGGCCGCACCTGAGCCGCGGCCGCAGATCCGCCTTTTTTTTCGCACACCGTTTGTTCCCAGGCGGTGGACGATATCACGCACCACCAAAAAATAGGAGGCGAATGCCATTTTACAGATCACCTTCAACTCGTGCTCCAGGCGTTCCACCACCGGTTCGGCCAGATCCTCTCCGTAGCGGTTGACCGCCCCCTCATAGGCCTTGCGACGCAGGACGGTGCCACTCTCTCCACGACCGCGCCAGGGCGGCATGATAATCCCAAAATCCGGGCCGCGGAATCGACAACGCGCTGCAAGCAGTTCACTGTTTTTCAAAACTTCAGGCCAGATTGCAAAACGGTCCGCATAAACATCAGGGTGCTCCAGATACTTCGCAGTGCAGTTGCTGCTTCGGCTCCTGATTTGCGACAGGCTTTTTTTCTCATCAATGGCCCGCAGCAGTTGAAACAGCTGCTGCTCATCCGGACCACCAAGGACTGCGGCCGGTGTACAGAGCGATGCGATCCTCCTGGACCGTGCCCAACTGCGCAGTCTCGATGCCCTTGCGTCCGGCTGCGCCCCGAGGTCCGCCGAAACCGACAGACCAGCCCGCTGCAGCCCCGCAAGAACTGTTCTGTTATCGCTTAAAAACAGAAGTCCCTCACCGTGGTCAGCGCACTCCCGGACGAGTTCAAAATCCGTATCCAGATGCTTCCCTGTTAACAGCTGACAGAGGTTTTTATAGCCCTTCTCATTTTCAACCAGAGCGGTGAGCCGATGCCCGCCGTCGTCATCTATGTCCGCACCGATAACCGGTCGCAGCCCCTCTTTTTTGCAGGCCGCAAGAAATGACCAGAGTCCGTAGAGGTTGTTCAGGTCGGTCAGGGCCAAACCGCTGTAGCCAGCCTTTTTTGCCAGGCGGCACAGTTTTGCCGGAGAGGCGGTGCCCTGCATCAGTGAATAGTGGGAACGGAGCCGCAGGGGGAAAAACATTTTCAGGCCGAACTGTCAGCACATTTTCCCGGACCAAACCACACAGCATCGTGACCAAAACGGCTGCGAACCCGGTCCATGGCAGCAAACAGCTTCTCCTCCCGGAGCTGCCTCGGGTTTTTTGTGCAGAAGAGGGAAAGCTGGGGAGAGACCTTTTGCAAACGGTCGGCGATGAGTCTGCAGCTGCGCAGACGGCTGCGCATACTCCAGGCCCGGAGCAAGGCGTCAAAGGCCATTTTTTCGATCTCAACATCCCTGCTGCTCCCCTGTCGACCTGAGCTTCCTCCTGTACTGCGACGACCATCACTGTGATGAAGTTCAACCATAACCCGTCGGCATTCAAGCTGCCTTGAACGCAACTTGCGACAGAGACGCCCGGCGAGGCCTCTCAAACAGATACGGACAAGCTCGTGATCTCCACAGTCGTCATCAAACAGGTGCTCAAAAAAGATCTTTGCAGCCGACTCATTTTCAGCATGCACCTGACAACTGTCTATGCCGCGGCTGACCTGATGGAGAAATTCTCCGCCCTTGCCGAAGATAACCATGAGCTGCTGGGGGCTCAGACTTGCCAGTTCACCGACCCGGCTCAGATTGAACTCCGCCATCCGCCCCTGCTGGTGACGGCTCACTCCGGGAAGAATGGTAAGCGGCAGAGGAGCCAGAAATGCACTCTCTTCCCCCGGACCGACAATATATTCGCCCAGCGGCTTAACCAGACGGGAGGCCACTTTTGAAACCAGCTTGGAAGTCGCCACCGTCCAGATCGGCCGGATTCCCAGGCGGTTGCCAAGCTGTTTACGCAGCCGCCAGGCAATATCCGGCGGGGGACCAAACAGACGATGGGTGCCGGTCACATCGACAAAAAGATGACCATCGAGCAGCCCCTGCTCGATCTTTGGAGAAAAACTGCTCACCTCGGAGACGAGGCCCTGCATGGCACGCCGGTAAAGAAGAGGCTGCGGCGGCAGGACTGCTGCACGGCGGCAGAGCCGTCTTGCCCGGCTGAGGCGCATTCCTTTACGAACGCCGTCCTGGTATGCCTCTTCACTCATGTCATAGACCGAGGCCCGGCCGCCGGCTCCGGCAGCGATAAGAAGGGGGCGACTGCGCAGCGAGGTGTCTTCAAGGCGCTCTACGGCAACAGCAAAGTCAGCCACATTCAAGTGGATAATGGCACGTTCCAGCATGGTAGAAGGGTAAATACAATTCAGAATCTGATTACGTATAAAGTGTCGCCACCTCTTGCCATTGAATAACAAGCAGTTAAGGCTGACATTCTGGCCCGGAGTGATAGATGTTTGATTTGCGGGACGCCATAAACCCATCCATAGGGGCTTGATCGCAGCCGTCCGGGCTGTGATCAAGCCCCCAAATCAAACATCTATCCTCCCTACTCTGTCGAAAAAATTAATCCTGTATTCAATTATTAAATACCATGACTGAGTTTGGTGGGTAATCACCGTCCCATCCGGACGCTGCTCAACCGGCGGCGAGCAGCTGCCCGAACAGCCTGGCGTTTCTCGGTGCCTGGGCCCGGACATGATTGTTGAAAAATACCGCTCCGCTTGAGGCCCTGCTGCAGATAACCGACATATGGTCGCGCAACCAGCTCTTCAGCTCCTCTTCACTGTAGTCGTAGTCGAATTTCTGCTGCATATTGGCCGATCGCCAGCCCCTTTCATTGCGGCCATGAAAGCGGATATAAAAAAGGTCGGGATTGGTCACCACATCAAGCAGGGGAAAAAGACCGGGCAGTTGCGGAGCGTCAACGGTCACCAGGGTGACTCCTCGTTTCTCAAGCTCGGCAAAAACAGAATCCCGGGCCCAGGAACGATGACGAAATTCAACGGCCAGCGGCAGCCCGGCCAACCCGTCGAGCAGCCTGGCCAGATAGCTGCGCCTGGAGTGAGTCCAGTCAAAATCAGGAGGAAGCTGAATGAGGATGGCCAGTAAACGGTTCTTCAACGGAGCGATTCCCTGGCGATAAGAGCGCAGCTGTTCGGGCCACCCGGCATCGACTTCATGGGTCAGGGTTCGGGTCAGCTTGGCGGCAAAACAGAAGTGGTCCGGAGCTCTGCTGACCATCCGCTCCACAGCCTCGGCCCTGACCATCTGGTACCAGGTATAGTTAAGCTCCACCACTGAAAATTTTTGACCATAGAGCGGCAGCATGTCAGGGGTTTTGGTCAGTGATGGATAAAAACCGCCGTCCACCCACTCCGTATAGGAATAACCGCTGGTTCCGATCCGCACCCTGCTCTCCTGTGCAGAAGAGTGGTTTTGGACCATATGGACCTGCGGCAACGGATCCGTCTGCTGTTTCATAACCTCTTTGCTGCTCACATCTGTCCACGGATGACGCCGACCACCTTACCCTGGACCAGCAGCTCGCCGAACCCATAACGTTTTGCGTCGAACTCCTTGTTTTCAGGGCGAAGCTCAATACAGTCGTCATGGCGAAAAAACCGCTTCACAGTTGCCTCTTCACCGTGGAGAAGGGCCACTACAACCTCCCCGTTTTCCGCATACTGACGTGGTTCACACACCACAAAATCGCGGTCGAGAATCCCGGCGTCACGCATGGATTGTCCATCCACCCGGAGACAGAAAAGATTGTCACCGGGAAACATTGCAGCGTCAACCCACACCGATCCATCCCACTCCTGCTGAGCATACATGGGCAGACCGGCGGTAATCTGCCCGATTACCGGCAGCTCACGACCGGCCCCACTTTTTTTCTCAGGTGGAGAACCGGACAGCAGGCGGATGGTGCGACTGTAATGACCGGCCCGCTCGAGATAGCCTTTTTTTTCAAGCTGACCAATAAACTGGGCCACCGCAGAATGGCTTATTCCCAGATCCAATGCGGCTTGACGCAGGCTTGGAGCCCGGCCCTGGTTGTCTAAACATTCTTTGAGGTAATCGAGAAAGGCGCTTTGTTTGGTGGTCAGCATGAGAGAAGGGTGTAGGGTTCAGGGTATAAGGTTTAGGGTATAAGGTTTAGGGTATAAAAGCAGGGTGCAGGGTTTAAGGTATAGGGTTTAAGGTTTAAGGGCTAAGGGTATAAGACGGGGTGCAGGGTTGAAGGTACAGGGTTTAAGGATTAAAAATCACCAATGTACATATACATTATCTTGACAATGGGGAAATGTCAATACACTTTGTCTGGCTGTTACCCTCACTCCTGGCCCGCTGGACAAAAAAAGGGGGAAACCGGAAATACCGGCTTCCCCCCTGGTTGGAAGTTTAGATGGATGTAACTGCTACTCGATGGTTCGGCAGAGACGACCGAAACCTCCGGGAATGGTGCCTGATGACCAGAACGATCTTCCCTGCTTGTAATCAACAAACCAGTAGCCACCGGGCTTTCGTTTGGCGGCCACAAAGATGAACGGCTGTTCCTTGGAAAAACAGTTGTCGAGATAAAGGCCTTTAGGGTTGCGCTCCCTTTCCATGAGCGACATGGCCTCTTCCAGCGTTGGCAGGCGCCATTTGTCGTGCCCACCATATCCTTCTTTGCCGTCGATCTGCTCAATAACGCGCTGCATACTGCGGATTGAATTGATGTCCAGGCCGCCCCGCTGCCACATGAGGCCGGTACGAAGATCAGTGACTGTTAACCCGTCATCATTGTCAACCAGATGATTACCAAAGTCACCTTCCGGGTTGAGTTCGGCGTCAAAAAAATTCCACTTTTTGATCACCGCCTCGGCCTCTTCATCGGTAAACAGGTCGAATTCAGATGGAAATACTACCTGCTCCCCCTCAAACGTTGAGCTGCCGGCCTTGGGCAGATCTCCCATGTACTCCTGCTCAGCCTGACTCTCTTTTAAAGGAACCACAAAAGCATTATCCTTGGCTTCCACGACATTGCTCTTCAGCCATTGCTTGAGAGCATCGTCAATGGCGTAACTTCGCTCAAAAAATGAGGAACTGCCCTGGCTGCGGACACATTCCTTCACCATATCGACTGGGGCCTCAATCTCAGCTACAACCTTGGCGTGCTTGACCCCTCGCTCCATGAGACATAACTTGGGTACTTCTCCCCAGTTATCGATAAAAAAATAAAGAATCCGCTCGCTGTTATTTCGAACCCTCTCTCTGCCCCCCCATGATTCGTAAGTACCGAAAGTCATGTCGGGAGTCATCTCCCAGTCAATTGTTTTTATTGTATCATTTCCAATATCCAGATTCTTGAACATACCCATCTTGATCTCCTTGCACTGGTTAACGCTTATTTTTTTTGTGAAAAATGCGCCAAAAGAAGGTTGACTATTTTTTATTTAGGATCAATTATAGTTACTATTCTCAAAACTGTCCAGCAAAATTTCTGCGCTGCAGAGGAAGAGATTCAGAAAGAATTTGGCACGATCTGATGGGTATGTTACTTTGCAGTCAACAAACAGATCACTCGCTTTATCCCAATGGGTTTATAAGAAAATTGGTAACTATTCAGCTGCACTCCATCTTGCCCCATTTAAGCCTTCTCACATAGCACAAGTATGCTTCGAAGCCTTAAATGACCCAATCTGAAGCACATCTGAACAGTTAAGAAAATTGAAGTGTTACCCGGCTGAGATATGAAGAAATTTTCCCTGTTATTTGTTGGTGATTCCCTCATTGCAGATTTCAATTGGCAATCACGGATGCCCAACTTCATGGTTCACAATTACGGTGTTCCCGGTGAAACCGCCCTGGGTCTGCTGGATCGACTGCACCTGGTTCACCAGGAAATCTCCAACCCGGACGCCATCCTCGTAATGATCGGTACCAACAACCTGCTCATTGAGGATTACAGTTTTACCGAGGCGCTCAAGGAAATCATCACCAAGCTGACCAACCTCTACCCGGGAACAGAGGTCATCGTCAACTCAACCCTTCCCTTCAAGGCTCCCTGGCTGACTGAAAAAACTCTTAAACGCATCAACAAAACCACTGAAACCATGACTCTCAAGACCGGGTCCTGCTACCTTGATATGTACTCCAAGTTCGAAAATTCCAAGGATCAGCTGTTTGCACTTGACGGCATTCACCTTACTGAACTGGCTTACGATATCTGGAGCAGATCCATTCTCGAGTTCATTGCCTTTCTGGTCGAAGACTGAGACAGTACACCACCCCCAAATACAAAACAAATTCAAACAAGAGGAAGACATGTTCAAGAAATTCTATCAACCGTCCGTTGTGGCGATTTTTGCAACTCTGGCCCTATCCGCCACCCCATTCAGCGCCGGCGCCTTTCCAAAAGACGGCGGCGCCTCCGCAGGAATGACCGCAGCCCAAAGCGGCGGTGTTAAAGCCAAGGTTCTGGAAACAATGAATTCAGGCGGGTACACTTATTTTCATGCCGAGACCGCAGACGGCAAGATCTGGGTGGCTGTTCCTGAAGCCAAGATCAGCAAAGGCCAGGAGGTCACTTACCTGCCGGGTATGGTCATGAAGAATTTTGAGTCCAAGACCCTTGGGCGCACCTTTGAGTCCGTTGTCTTCTCCTCCGGACTTGCAGGAAATGGTAAGGGCGGCAATCCGCATAAGGCTGCTCCCAAGGCAAGCACGGGCGGAGACTCCTTTGACACAGCCCTCCAGGCTGAAACCGGCATGGCCATGCAGGCTGCTCCCAGTCCCCAGGCTGCAGGTTCCGGCGGTTCAATGGGTGCCATGGTTCCCCAGGCCGACATCAAAACCGACAAGGCTGCCGGGGAAAACAGCTACACTGTTGGTGAGATTTTTGAAAAACGCAAAGACATCAGCGGCAAGACCGTTCGTGTACACGGCAAAGTGGTTAAATTCAGCCCTTCGATCATGGGCAGAAACTGGATTCACCTCCAGGACGGTACCGGCGACGCTCTCCAGAACACCCATGACCTGGTAGTAACTACCAATGACAAGCCCGGCGACAAGAAAGAAATCACCATCGAGGGTAAGGCTGTAGCCGATCGTGACTTTGGCGCAGGCTACAATTACGTGGTTATCATTGAAGACGCCAAAATCATCAAATAAAACCCTCTGAATATCAAGGGTGCTTCAAGGTTCCTTGAAACCAGGGGAATGATACCCCATGAATATCACCATCGTTGGTCCGGGTGCCCTTGGTTGCCTGTTCGGCGTGCTGCTTGCCAGACACGCCGAACAGGCGGGCCAGGGAGTCCGGATTCTCGATCATAACCCTGAAAGGGCTGAACTTCTCAACCGGGTCGGCCTGAGCTGTACTGACGGCGATGGAGAAGAACCGGCTTCAGTCCCGGTCTCTGCCTCCCCCAGTGATGTTGAAACAAGCGATGTTGTCATCTTTTGCGTCAAATCCTACACGTTGAACCAGGCCTTAGATAATCTTCGCCCCCATCTTCGGCCCGAAACTCTTCTGCTCTTTCTCCAGAACGGCATCTCCCATCTTGACATACAGGAACGGCTGCAGCTTGCTCAGCCACCTGCCTACGGAGTCAGCTCTGAAGGAGCCACCCTGCTCGGCACCGGTAAGGTGCGTCATGGTGGGCATGGAATCACTCGACTCGGCTTTCTTTCCTCCGTCTCCCGTGAAAGAAGTGCTCTTTTGACCGCTCTGAGCAAACGATTTGACCAGGCTGGAATTAAAACTTCACTCTCCGCTGACATTCTTGGTCGCATCTGGCAGAAGCTCTTTGTCAATATTGGGATCAACCCCCTCACCGCTATCTACAATCGCAGCAACGGTCAACTGCTCACCTCCTGTGCGGCCAGAAGTCGATTGAAAAATCTGGTCAGGGAGGCTGAAGAGGTAGCAAAAGCAAAGAAAATCAATATCCATGAAGATCCGGTAAACGCCACGCTTTCCGTCTGTCGTTCAACAGCGAGAAATATCTCTTCAATGCTCCAGGATGTCCGCAGCCACCGACAAACCGAGATTGAGGCAATCAGCGGAGCCCTGATCCGCGAGGCCCAAAATATCGGGATTCAGACCCCATACAATGACAAGGTGTACCGGGAAGTCAAAGCCATTGAGGAGCGGCAGCGCCATGAGAGTTAACAGTTCCGAGATCGGTTTTGATTTTGACGGTGTCATCGCCGACACTGCTGAGGCCTTTATCCGACTTGCCTGTGAAGAACACCACTTCTGTTCATTTAGCCTTGAGGACATCACCAGTTTTGAAGTGGAAAACTGCCTTGATATGCCCGCTGACACCATTGAGCGGATTTTTCTCGACATCCTCCACGACTCCCTGGCCTCCCGGCTCAGACCCATGGAAGGATCGGTCGAGGTATTAAGCCGGATGAGCAACATCGCGCCGGTTACCATTATCACCGCAAGACCATTGGAAAAACCGGTTATCGACTGGCTTGATCACCACTTTGAGGAACCGGCTCGGGAAAAGATCAGGCTGGTGGCCATGGGCAACCATGATGACAAGGCCCGCTATATCCATGACCACGGGCTGCGCTACTTCATTGACGACCGCAGCGACACCTGCCGCCAGCTGCATGCGGCCGACATTCACCCTTTTGTTTTCTCACAGCCCTGGAATCGCGGGAAACACCAGTTTGCAAGCGTTGCAAACTGGCAGGAGATCGGTGAAATGGTGGGGGTCTGAGAAGATGAAATGCCCGAAATGCAACCAGGAGGTCAACCCGTACCAAAATCCCATCCCCACGGTTGATATCATCATCGAGGTAGGAGAAAAGATTGTCCTCATCAAGCGCAAAAATCCGCCTCCGGGCTGGGCTCTTCCTGGGGGCTTTGTTGACTATGGCGAGTCCTATGAAGAGGCTGCGCGACGTGAAGCCCTTGAGGAAACGGGTCTTGCGATCAGAAAGCTCCACCAGTTCCACACTTACTCCAATCCCGGACGCGACCCTCGCCACCACACCGCCTCAACCGTCTTTATCGCAGAAGCGGACAGCCCTCCCACAGCCGGCGACGATGCTGCCGAGGCAGCCCTTTTCTCAAGAGACACCCTGCCCGAGCTGGCCTTTGATCACGGGAAGATCCTGGAAGATTACTTCAACTGCAGATCCTAGGAGCCTGTCGATCTTCCGGCTATTATTTTCCCGGCAGCTCGTACTTGCCGAACTCCCAGTAACGGTGACCGGGTTGACGCGGACCACTCCATCCGGCGGACAGTAGATTGTGGCCGATCATTTTATTGAGAATACCGTGTCCGACAAAAAGGAGCGGCCCTTCATCGGCTGCCGCCTCTGCCAGCCTGACAGCACAACTCCTGGCTCTTTGACGAGCATCATCCAAAGATTCACAGTTTGGGCAATAGCCGAGAAACCAGAGAATCCGTGCTGTCACGACCCAGACACCAGGCGGTAAACGGGGTGATGGAAAGTTTAATCCGGGAAGCTCAGCCTCTCTGAAAAGCGGATCTCCATGAGTATCCCCAGAAAACCCCAGTGCCCCTGCAGACTCAATGGACCGTGGAAGGTCGCTGCATATCACACTTCGGCACTGGTTTGCCATTTCCAGTGCCTGAACAGGTGGCTCATCTCCTGCTGCCAGGCCCGCCATATTGTACAAGCTGACCCAGTGGGAAATCGATCTGGCGTTCAGTCGGTCATTATGAGGGGGTTCCGGTCGGCCATGTCTCAATAAAATTATCTGCATAACTGTCTTTTGCAGCCAATGGCTGCTCGCCCCGGAGAACCAGAAAGCAGACCGCTGCTGTCAGCCAAAAAGGTTAGTGCCTTACTCCATGAAAACGCCAATAAAAAACAAGACGTAATGAAATAACTTTAAAATCAAAAAGTTAGCTCAACCACAAAAACACTTATCCAGCGACTCTAAAAAGTTTCACGACTTATCGGGTTAGAGATCTTCCAGCTGCGATATTTGCTGGAATCTCAAAGATTACGATGCAGGAGCCCGCACGGCCTTGAACAGATGTATCGTAACCAGCAGAAGTGACCCGACAATCATCCCCGTGAGAAGTTCAGCAGCCACGGCTGGCAGGATTTCAAGGGCATGGTGAACAGCATCAATATTGTGAACAAACATACCGCCGCCCACCAGCAGCATGGCAACGGTACCGATAATACCCAACAGCCGGATTACTCTCGGCAGGGATGCGGCGAGGAACTCACCGCCCGATTTCAAAACCCTTGCTCGAAGCCCCTCTTTGGTGGCAGAACGTCTTATAAGAAAATAGCCGGTGTCATCCATTCGGACAATGAGAGCTACAAACCCATAAACACCAACCGTTGCAATCAGTGCGATCATGCTGACGACAATAATCTGGAGCACCAGGCTCTGACCGACCACAGTCCCCAGGGCAATAACGATAATCTCAATGGAGAGGATAAAGTCGGTACGTACAGCCGCCTTGATCTTTTTCTTTTCACGCTGCTCAAGCTCCTCCGGATTGCTCGATTCCTCAGAGCTGCCGTCGACCTCTTCCGTCTTCTCATGCCCCCCATGGCCAGTTAGCCACTCATACACTTTTTCGACTCCTTCAAAACTGAGATAGGCGCCACCGAGCAGCAATATGGGAACAATGAGCCACGGCATGTAAGCGCTGAGCAGAAGCGCGACTGGAAGGATAATCAATTTATTGATAATTGACCCCTTGGTAATCGCCCAGATGACCGGTAATTCCCTTGAGGCCTGGAACCCGGTGGCCTTCTCCGCATTGACCGCCAGATCATCACCCAGCAGACCGGCTGTTTTTTTGGCAGCAACCTTGCTCATAACCGCAGCGTCATCGAGCAGTGCTGCAATATCATCCAGAATCGCAAAAATTCCACTGGCCATATTTTCTGGTCCTCATCACAGGGGTTTATTTTGTGACCAATTTCTTTGGCCACAAATACAATAAGAGTCATTACCGACTGTTTCCCACTATAGCCTACTTTCACAGCCGCCTTCAATTGTATTCTTCCGGCCTCACCACAATGGTCTACAGAACAGGGCATCAGCTTGTATTTTCCTCTTACCTTCTTCTGCGATGTCAACTGTTTCCAGCCGCTATATCGGTAACCTTATTGATGGACAACAGAGCTTTGAGAGTGACTACACCTGCCCAGATAAATTCATAGTCGCGGTATTTTTCAAAAGCGCTCTACAATTATTTCTCGAGCCACGCTCATGAAGGCATGCAGTGCTGCAGTTTCAACATTGTTGACATGGGTTAATATTCCAACTCTTCCCTCGCTATTTTCAAGAGGAACAGAGTTGATATGAGGCGCTATGTGGGGCAGGGCCGATACTGACTCAGGCAGCAGACTGACTCCAACACCGCCAATGATACATGCCAGAACAGCATCCATTCCTTTTAAAGTCAATTCCCTGGTCACATTGACCTGTAAATGATTGAGGTGCTCGTACAGTATCCGCCGATACTGGCTTGCCCTTGAAAAGGTCAATGTGGTCACCTCTGCTTGAGCGGAAAATTCGTAATCTACGCCGTGGACCAGCATCAACTTTTCCGGTCTGGAAAATCCATAGTTGAGTTTGGGGTGTGCTATGGAAATATCTGTAAGCGCACAGTCCAGCTGATGGTTCAATAACTGTGCAGTCATGGTTTCGACAAAGAGCGACTGCACATTGATCTCCACTTCAGGGTAGTGCTTGATAAATGCTTGAAGAATTTTTGGTAACCATGCAGTTGCAGCAGTCTGGGAAACTCCTATATTCAGGAGGCCGGAGATTTCATTTTGTGAGAATCTGGTTTCAGTGTCCTTTGCCAGTCGAACAATCTGTTTTGCCTGCCCTATGAGTTCACGACCATTGGCGGTAAGGGTCACCCCCCTGTTCTCACGGTAAAACAGCTGTGCATCAAGAGTGCTTTCCAGCTTCTTAATCCGGGCAGTCACATTGGGCTGAACACAGTTGAGCTTTTCTGCAGCCCGTGTAAAACCGCCGCTTTCCACAACCGTAAGAAAGACCATCAGGTCATAGATCTCCATGTCATCACCATTTTTGATTGATTCATAAAAATTGATTATTTGAAACAATATCACGAGTTGACCATAGTTCAAGTAACTGATCAACAAAAGAACAAAAGGGTGGAAAGGTGCTTTTCCGGTGAAAGAACTGCCCCCTGACAGCAACGGAGAGCCACAGTTATGGAAATACAATACCGGACGACACAGTCGTTTGAGCGTTCACAGTTACAGCAGTTGTTTCTCGCGGTGGAGTGGTCTTCCGGCAACTATCCGGACAGGTTGCAGACTGCCATGAAAAATGCTGACACGGTATTTTCTGCTTGGGATGGCACCAAACTGGTTGGGCTGATGCATGCTGTTTCCGATGGTGTTATGACAGCATATTTCCAATATTTACTCGTCCACCCGGATTATCAGTCGAGAGGAATTGGCAATGCCCTTGTCACCGCAATGCTTGGTAAATACAAGGACTGCGCCCGTAAAGTGCTGATAGCCTATGACAAGGAAATTGAATTTTATAAGAGTTGCGGTTTTCTGGTCGGACATGGCAAAACACCAATGTTCATCACCTACCTGTCAACATGAAATTTACAAAATATCATGCACTGGGAAATGATTACCTGGTGATCAACCCGCAAGAACTGGCATCTGAGCTGACAAGGAAGGCCATCACTCTTCTCTGTCACAGAAATTTTGGTGTGGGATCAGACGGCCTTCTGCTTGGTCCGCTGAAAAGTATGCGATGTGATTTCGGCTTGAAAATATTTAATCCCGATGGAAGTGAAGCGGAAAAGAGCGGCAACGGGTTGCGTATTTTTGCGCGCTGGTTGTGGGATGAAGGTCGCGTTGGTACAAAACCGTTTAGTGTGGAAACAGACGGCGGGATCGTATCCTGCACTGTCGAAGATGATGGCAGAAATGTTACAGTTGAAATGGGAGAGGTCATTTTTGAGCGAATCAACGAGACAATAGCGGTTGAAGACCAGGTCATGACCATCTGTACCGCATCTGTTGGTAACCCTCACTGTGTTGTCCTCTCCGAGCTCCCAACCGCAGCGCTGGCTCAAAAGTATGGTCCAATTATTGAAGTTGATCCACTGTTTCCAAACCGTACGAACGTGCAGTTCATACGTGTCATTGATCGCAATACCATCCAGCTTGAAATCTGGGAACGCGGGGCTGGCTATACGCTCGCCTCGGGCAGCAGCAGTACCGCAGCAGCGGCAGTTGCCTACAAGCTTGGTTTATGCGACCCGGATATCACTGTTCAGATGGTTGGGGGAGAAATCGAAATAGAGTTGAATGAAGCATTTCTTGCTACAATGCGAGGTCCGGTAATCAAGGTATGCAATGGCGTCATAGCAGATGAGATGTTTGAAACACTCGTAACAATTCAGCAGCACCCACATTGTGGCCGATCAGGCCGCCTCGAGTAGCACAAGTGCGCTTCGTCAGCCTGCTTGACCACACTGCATGCCCTGCTGAACAGTTACAAACACTCTTACAATGATCAGAGCAGCAATTAAGGGCGAGGCCACAATTCTCACCAGAATCTCATTTGAATCCAAGGGGCACTGGAACTACCCCAAAAAATATTTTGATATCTGGGAAAGTGAACTGACGATACGACCTGACGATATTGTGGAAAATCACGTCTATGTCGTAGAAAACAATGGTGACATCGTAGGATATTATTCAGTTACTGAACTCCGCCAGGATAGGCAACTATTCGAGATGAAGTTAGAAAAAGGATTCTGGCTTGAACATATGTTTGTGCTCTCCTCCAATATCGGTCAAGGCTTTGGGACAGAGATGTTTGAGCATCTCCGAGAATGGTGTAAATCACACCGGGTGAACAGATTGTTCATTCTTGCAGACCCTAACGCCAAAGGATTTTACGAAAAAATGGAGTGTGAATATCAGGAGGATTTTCCTTCTACTGTCGCAAATCGGACGACACCGCTTTTCACCTTGGACATTGAACCACAGGAGTAAGGCCGGGATGGCGCAGCGTAGCTCATCATGACAATGAAAGGCCAGAGAAGCAAGGTATGTGATGGAAATATTTCGGCTGAAATTTTTAACACAAGTTGAGTAGGATAGGTATGAGAAGAAAAGATAAGGAAATCACTGACAGATCTGTTATCGAGACCATTATTTCCAATTCAACTGCCTGCAGGGTACCTTGAGTCGTTACTGATCTGACTCAGCAGATATCCCGCACCCGGTCCTGAACTGCGCCAAAGAAAACCCGGAAGTTACTGACAATGGAGAAAGCAATGAATCAAATTGATTTTTATGAGGCAAAACTAAAATACGAAACTGATTCCTGGGATTTATCAGAAGCCTTGAAAAACAATGACAACGTGGTCGTAATCGATGCACGGTCGATAGAAGCGTATGAAATCGATCATATCCCCTCAGCAATCAGCTTTCCTCACAGGACCATGTCCGAGAAAACAACTGTCAATCTGGACAAATCAAAAACATATGTCACCTACTGTGATGGAATAGGCTGCAATGCGTCTACAAAGGGCGCGGCAAACCTTGCCAGACTCGGTTTTAACGTAAAGGAACTTTTGGGCGGCCTGGAGTGGTGGAAAAGAGATGGGTATGCAACTGTTGGGAAAAATGGCATTGAAGGCAAGAGCACTGCTTGCGGCTGCTGACAATGGTGGAATAATAAGAATTAAGGTGGCCGTCGGGCCTGACCGGAAACTGGCAATTACGCCTGCGGGCCGGGGAGTACTGTCCGGTCAGAAAAAATGGCTGGCGATTGAAGAATATGACAGATGGCTCGGAGGAGTTCATCTGTCATATACCAATACCTGGTGTTGGGACGAGACTGTAAAATAAATTGTGTAAATGAGTATCGCTTGGTCTGAGTCCGGAATTCTATATATCTATCCATTAACTCTATTTATCCGCAGTACCCTTCTTTCAAATCATCCTCGCCTCCTCCAGATTTTTTCAACACCGGAAACATTCTCCCTTGTTACAACCTTAGCTACACTTGTCAATCGGAAGAGATCATTTACCCCCTTGACAAATTAGAGTAATTGCTCTAATTATTTCTCCAGCTAAGATCCCAACTCAATACAGCCGGAGAATATCATGCGAATTCTACTCATTCAGCCAGCAAGCAGCATTGGATTCATAGATCAGGTTTATATGCACGAACCTTTAGCTTTAGAATATCTTGGGGCCGGCCTGAAATTGGATGATCATGATGTTCTATTATTAGATGGTCGTATCGATACAGATCTATTATCCAGAGGGCAAGAGTTCCAGCCTGATATCGTCGCACTGACCGGCTATACCAGCCAGGTGAACATCATCATAGAACTTGCTCGAAAATTCAAAGCCATCTCCCCTGCCCCTTTCGTGGTTGTCGGTGGGCATCATGCCACTGTTCGACCAGTTGATTTCAATCTCCCTGCCATTGATCTGACGGTAATCGGCGAGGGGGTGACGACACTTAGGGAAATTGCCGGTAAGCTTGCAGCAAGACAGGATTTCAATGCTGTTGACGGATTGGCTATTCCCGGAGACAAACAACGGTTCACCCGGGCACGCCCACACTGCAGCCTCAATGATCTTCCAATGCCTGATCGTTCCCTGACGGCCCGCTATCGAAGCCACTATTTCAGTGAATGGCTGCAGCCTCTTGCCTCTATCCGAACTTCACTGGGATGTGTTGGTCGTTGTAATTTCTGTGCGCTATGGTCACTCACCGACGGCAGATACCTGAAGCGAAATCCGGAGAAAGTCATTGAGGAGCTTAAAACAATAAATGAAAAGAACGTTTTCTTCTGTGATGATGAATCAATGTGTGACGTGAAGAGAATGGAAATATTAGCTGATCTGATACGCGAAAATGGAATTAAAAAGCATTATTTTCTCTATGCCCGGGCAGATACCGTAGTTCGCCATCCGCAACTGTTTGAAAAATGGCGGGATGTGGGGTTGCGCCAGGTATTTGTTGGAATGGAGAGTTTCTCAGATTCGCATTTGCAGGCGATGAACAAGGGAATCACCTTAGAGCAACAAGAAGAAGCCGTACATGTCCTGAGAGAGTTGGGGATAATGCTTTATGCTTCTTTTGTTGTAGATCCTGACTTTTCTCATGAGGACTTCGGATCTCTGACACAATATGTACGTCGTTTACAGCTGAACCATGCCTCCTTTTCAATCCTGACACCGTTACCCGGGACAAAGATGTGGGAAGAACGACAAAATGATTTACTTCCATACCGTCCGGAGCTGTTTGATTTTATCCATACAGTTCTACCGACTCGGTTGCCGTTTCCTGAATTTTATACCGAATTTGCCCTTCTCTGGCAAAACGCTGTCCCACCATATCGTGCACTCAAGACTTTCTCTCGCTATGGCCTGAAGAGATTGCCTGGAGTCTTTCGGCTCTTAAGCAAGGCAACATCAACCATGCGCCGGGCACATCTGGACCACTGTTAGAAAATCGGCTACTATGCTGCCGATGACAGCAAAAGCCAAAATCAAAACGCGTGAGAAAATCCTGGAGAAAGCTTTACAGCTCTTTAATGAAAGAGGAACTGCTGCGGTGACGACAAACCACATCTCCGCAGCCATTGGTATCAGTCCAGGCAATCTCTACTACCATTTCCACAATCGTGAGGAGATCATTCGAGAGATATTCTCTATGATGGAGGAAGAAAGTCGTGAAGGTTTCGGGCCTATTGCATCTGAGGCTCATGGACTCGGCCTTCAGGCGTTTGAGGAAACTTTCCGATTCATCCAGCAATTCAACCAACGCTTTATATTCTTTAAAAGAGAGTTGCCGATACTGCTGATGCGTGACCCTGAACTGCGAGTGAGTTTTGAAAAAGTCCACCAGGAGACCCTGGAGCTGATTCGTACTCTTGTCGATGGTGCTGTTGCCGGAGGGATATTGCGTCCACTTGAAACTGAGGAGAGACAACTGCTCACCGAGATGAGTTGGATGCTGACTCTTTTCTGGCCCAATTATCTCGAAATATCAGGCCAGGACAATTCTCAAGAGGGGCTTGAACGTGGAATCGCCATGATCCGATTACTTGTCAATGGGTTTAAAGCAGGTGAGTAAGAAGTAACGATCATGGCAAATTCTCTACTATCCGGCGAAACCAGCCTCACAACACTACTGCAGAGTATGAATCCAGTACTTCGCCCAGGGGAGTTTGTCTTTTGCTCCATCGATCCGGACGCAGTTGCCGGCCTTTCCGGCACGCCCATTTGCCAGTTTACCGAAGAAGAGGGGCTGACGGTCATCATGCAAAAAGAAGACGCCGAAAAGAGCAGCCTGCAATATGGTTATGTTTCTAAAATGATCACCATAGGCGTTCACTCAAGCCTTGATGCAGTGGGATTTCTTGCCGCGATAACCGGTAAATTGGCAGCACATGGCATCAGCGTCAATGCGGTTTCAGCATTTTATCACGATCACCTCTTTGTTCCGCCTGACAATGCCGATGAAGCCATGGAAATTTTAAATAGTCTGTCAAAGTAGAGCCGCAATCACTGTCCCCTCCATCCACCAAAGAAGCTCACTGTTTTACCTGGGAGAACTGAGTTCAAAAAACAGCGCCGGAAAATATTCATACCTGGCCCGGACCTGTTCTTGCTAAATTCATAGCTTCGCCTCAAGTTATTGATTATTATTATGTCACTCAGCAGCTGATCGTACAGGCTTGAAATGATAGTGATCATCCCGGATTTTTCGTTTTCAAGGTAGCCTTAAACCAATTGAGGTTTCTCATGACTCTTCTGACCACCACCATCAAGCACATGCGGCAGGAAAAGGCATGGCAGAACAAACATAACCCCAAGGCCCCTAAAGAGGGTGACTCTGCACCGGATTTTGAGCTGCTGGCTGTTGACGGTACTACGCCTTTTCGTCTATCTGATTATCGCAGCAAAAAACCGGTGGCCCTTGTTTTCGGCTCTATTTCCTGACCCCCCTTTGTTAAAGGGACCGTGAGTCTCGGACAACTGTTCAAACGATATCAGGACCAGGTTCAGTTTGTTATGATCTACATCAGGGAGGCGCACCCGGTGGATGGCTGGACTTTCGGCCATGGAATAATGGCCGGAATGATCCAGTCATATGCTCCGCATACAAATTTTGAAATCCAGGATCCTCAAACAATCGAGGAAAGGCGTCGCATAGCCGACAGTTGTCAGGCCAAACTCCAGTACGGCTTCACGACCATTGTTGATGAAATGGACGACAGGGTCAACAAACTCTATGCCGCTCAACCAACTCGGCTCTATCTCATCGGCCTGGATGGCAAAGTCGCCTATGGTGGTGGAGGCGGTCCGCTGGGATTCAAGCCGGCCAGGCTTGGCGAGGCAATAGAGAGTTACCTGGAAGAACAACAGAAAGTATCTTGATCGTGGGTCTAAGGCAGGTGAGTAACAACAGGAGCTGGAGTAAGGTTGCGTTCACCTGTCTGCCGAGTATGACATCACGACCGCAAATGGCCAGTGGCCAATTTGTGAAAAACAGATTCAACAGCTTCAGGGACAAATGGTTTTGAAAGGTAGGCATCCATACCCGCTGCCAGACATTTTTCTTTGTCACCACTCATGGCATTTGCCGTCATGGCGACAATAGGAACGTGGCCACCGGATAGGCGGGAAGCGAGTTGCATGGCCAGATCCTCTACCACCCCTTCCACCTGATTTCCGCATTCTGCGTCACGGATAATTCTGGTACAGGTCAAGCCATCCATCACCGGCATCTGTACATCCATTAAAACCACATCATAATTTTGTTTTGCCAGTAAATTCAGCGCCTGCAGGCCGTCATGAGCCTCGCTGATGCGGTGATCATTTTTCTCCAGAACCATTCTTGCCAGAATCATATTTGGTTCGTTATCATCCACCAGCAATACAGATTGGGGAGGAACCGGTCCTTTTTCACTGGATCCTTTCCTGGAACTGGCAGGTAACTCCCTGACATCACATGGTTGAAGGCAGAGGGTAAACATGAATGTGGAGCCCAGGGAAGAGCTGCCTGCCAGCTCGATATCTCCCCCCATAAGGTGGCACAATTCCCGACAAATCGCCAGACCGAGACCTGTACCACCGAAAATTGTGGTTATGGAGCCGCTTTCCTGGATAAACTTACCAAAAATATTTTCCTGCTCATCAATCCCGATACCTATGCCGGTATCCTGGACAAGACATTGAAGCAGAAGCGATCCATCAGGCAATGTCGAACTATCAACAAAAAGTTCGATATATCCCTGCTCTGTAAATTTAACACTGTTGCTCAGCAGGTTGAGCAGGATCTGTCTCAATCTCAGAGCATCGCCTATGGCTGCCTGTGGAACATCCGGAGCAATTGTGCATCTCAGTTCCACCCCCTTATCCGTGTCTTCCAGAAGGACATGGATGGTTTTAAGACACGTCTCAACAGTTTCGTGGAGATCAAAAGGTTTATTGTCAATTCTCAGCTCCCCGGCCTCAATTTTTGAGAAATCAAGGATATCACTGATCAAAGCCAGGAGATTATCAGCCGAACTGGAAATCATTTCCAGATGGGATCGGGTTTCCCGGTCAAGTTTGTTATCAAGCGCTAAACGAGTCCGGCCAATGATCGAATTCATGGGGGTACGTATCTCATGGCTCATATTGGCAAGAAAACTTGATTTTGCCTGACTGGCTGTCTCGGCCTCGTCCCTGGCCTTCCGAAGTCCTGTCTCTGCCTCCTTAAGCCATGAAATATCAGAAACCATTGCAATGGACCCGATTTTTTTGCTCTGAGCATCATAGAGTGGAATGGCATTAACCAGGCATGGAACCAGTGAACCGTCATTTTTAGATACACTGATCTCATAGGATCCCTGTTTACCAAGGTCCCTTTGAGTGCGCTCCTCCGTCAAAATGGCCTGGTTCTCATCATCCAGAAACTCCATGATTGAATGTCCGACAATATCTTTCTCTTCTCGCCCGAAGATCTCTGCCAACCTGGGATTGATCTTTTCTGTAATGGCTTCGTTATCCCCCTGCCAGAAGCCCTGGGTAGAGGTTTCAAGAATAGAGGTCAACTGATTAGTTGTTAGCTGTAAATCCCGGGTACGGGCCTCCACCATTTTTTCAAGGTTGCGACTGTATGTCTTGTTTTGAGAAGAGAATTCCAGCAGTGAGGAGGACATCCGGTTAAATGAATCGGTGAGTTTACCGATTTCATCAGCCGATGAAACAGGAATCGATACACCAAATTTTCCGTGAGCAATATCTTCTGCATAGTCGGCCAAGGCAACAATTGGCCGGGTAATTCTCCTGGAAACAAAAAGGCAGGTGAGACAACTGAGAAGAACGATAATGAGACCAACCCTGAGATTGTAAACGATAATATCTTTTTTCTGGCGACTGATGCTCTCCAGCGAACCGCCAAGAGAAATCATCCAGGTTTCATTGCCGATAGCAATGGGTTCAGTTATCAGAAAAGTTGTCTGGTCAAGAAGAGACAAGCCTGGCTTCTCACACTGTCGTTTGTGATCGCTGGACTTTTTCAAGCAATTTACTCTCTCGTCCTGACCTCGACCAATGTAGACCTCATGATCGGGGTTAAGAATGGTCAGCCAGAGAACCTCTTCCGACTGTATTTCACTGTCGAGTAATGTTTCGATAAAATCCCAGTTCAGTGTGTAAAAAGCACTCTGTACAGCAAAGGCGACCTGCTTGGCAATCGTCTGGTTGCGGTTGAGCAGATCCTGTCGCTTGGAGCTTGTAAGACTATGGATGGAATGCCATGAGAGCGCACTTATGGAGACGATGAGGATAAGAACGATGGGAAGGAAAATACGTAAAAAGAGCTTGCCCTGTCGTTTCCTGTCTGGATTGGAACTTTTTGTCATTGTGAAAGCTTTGCGAGCAATAATGGCCAATACGGTGGGAAGTTAAGCCAGGATTTTTTCACCGGGCTGAGCAACCAGTACCTGGATCTGGGGGTTTACTTCTGCCATCCTGGTAAGAAACCCTTTGGCATCAGGCTCAAGAACTGGGAAAGTGGAGTAATGCTCCGGAATAACAACCGAAGGGCGGATCATTCCGCAGGCATGGGCTGCCTCTTTCGGCCCCATGGTGAAAACCCCGCCGATGGGAAGGATCGCCAGGTCAGGCTGGTAAAAATCTCCGACCACATATTTCATATCAGCCATGAGCCCGGTGTCTCCGGAGTGATAAATTTTATATCCATTTTCGAATTCCAGGATATAGCCGACGGCCCTGCCCATGAATTTATTCATTCCGGTAAAATTTGTCAGCTGGGCACCGGATGAATGTTCTGCTGTCACCATGGAAATTTTTATACCATGGTAATCGTGTGTTCCCCCGACATTGGAAAGCTGGTAGGTCATGCACTTGGCTGTGGGAATCTCCTGCTTGGTAAAAATGGATAATTCCCAGGGAGCAATGACGTCAGGGGAATATTTAGCTATGAGCTTTTTCACATCAGACAACATAAAATGATCCACATGGCCGTGGGTAAAAAGGATCAGGTCAACCTTGTCAAAACCGTTAAACGATCTGTATTCAGAGGGTAATTTAGGATTTGTGCTGATCCATGGATCGAGCAGGATCACCTTTCCCTGTGGTGAGGTAAATTTAAAAGAACCATGGCCAAGCCACTCTACCTGGACCTCTTTCTTTCCTTGAAAAGGTTGTTTCTGCGAATCCTGCTTACCACCAAAGGCCAGTTTCGGTAAACCAAGCGCCGCCATACTCAAACAAAGAGAGGAGAGAAATTCTTTTCTGGTCAATTGCATATTGTTTTCTCCTTGTCCTTTCCAAAAGGGAATTTTTCAAGGTGCCCTGTAGTCTTTGAATTATCTGATAATTCTCCAGGTGGTCGCCAAATGTCTCCATTCATTATAAAATGAATAGTTTCAGAAAGATAAACTCGGGTTGGGGGAAGAATCGAGGCTATGATCTTCAGGCATCAAGACATGTGCAACATGTCGGCATGTCTTCCGATACCCACTTTATTTAACAAATTCTCTCTTGAATATCCATTTCATTCACCAGCTGACAAAAATTACCATTCAGATTGTGTTTCAAATTATGCCTTTTTTACCCATATTATTTAATTCACCCGGCACTGGCAGCTGGAAACTCACCAGACCCTATTGATAACTTTCTTTATTGCCTGAACCTGTTCAGCACTTTGTTCACTTTTTAAGGTGACAAAGGATAAGGGGAAGGCAAATTTCTCCTGTTCCCAGACCACCAGGCTTCCCTCTGCAGCATGTTCTCTTGCCTGATCTTCGAGCATGAAATTAAGCCCCACTCCAGATTTTATCAAACTGAGAATAGCTGCTTCATCACTGGCCGCAATGACCCGTTGAGGGAAGAAGCCCCGATCATAAAAGATATCGTCCATCATTTGACAGTAGGGACATTCCGCTGGATTACCGATCCAGGGAAGCTCTGCCAGATCTTCATATTCAGCATTCATAATCTTGTCAGCCATCTGGGATGGTCCCACAATTCGCAAATAAAGGGTAACCAGGTGTTGAACCACGAACCTGTCATCATCACAGGTTCCAAAAACAAAACCGCCATGCAACTCACCGCTTGCGATAAGCTTCAGGATATTACCGGAAATGGACTGATGAAACCGCAGCACCATTTCTGTATCTCCAGGGGAGAAATTCTGAATAACTTTTTCAATCTTAAGAAGTTCGGGGTCACAGTTCAATCCAACCACCACCTCTTTGCCGATTGGTACATTACTGAGCCTTTTTGGAGGTTTAATCAGTGAATCAGCCAGCTTACCAAGTGCTTCCATGCCCTGTTCAAGTCTGTCACTCCAGGGATGACCATACGATAACCGAATACAATGGTCATACTGGCCACTACCTGAGCAGAGCGTACCCGGCATTATGGCAATATCCTCCTTTTCCGCCAGGCGAAACAGTTCAAGGCTGTCCACATTGCCCGGCAACTCTACCCAGAGGCTCAGTCCTCCTCTTGGAGACGATATCCGGGTACCCGGGGGAAAGTAGCGAACAATGGCCTGGCTCATGTCTGCGGCCTGTCTGCGAAGACTGGTTCGCAGTTTCCGCAGGTGACGGTCATATCCACCGGTCTCCAGAAAGTTGGCAAGAGCATGCTGCATAAGCTGAGAGCATGCAATGGAGTTGTTGAACTTGAACCGTTTTACTTTTTCCCGGTATTTCCCGGCCAGAAGCCAGCCAAGCCTCATGTCCGGCAGGAGAGCCTTGGAAAACGAACTACAGTAGAGCACCATTCCCTGACTGTCAAAGTGTTTAAGAGGGAGAGATTTGGACTCTCCAAAGTAGAGATCGCCGTAAATGTCATCTTCAATGATTGGTATGCCCCGTTCACTGAAGAGTGCAACCAGGCCCCGTTTGGCAGACTGCTCCGTATCAAACCCCAACGGGTTCTGAAATGTTGGATTGAAAAGGGCGGCACGAATATCATGCTCATCAAGTGCGTTACGAATTGTATGTAAATCCAATCCGCTGGACGGGTCTGCCGGAATTTCAAGGGCCTGCATGTTGAGGTCTTCAATCAACTGGAGGTAACAGAGAAAGGTGGGAGATTCCATCAGGATGATGTCCCCTGGTCTTGCCACACTTCTCAAACAAAGCTCGATACCGCTCATGCAGCCCTGGGTCACAATAATCTCACTGCCGCATTCCCTGTGGGGAAGATTCAGGGAGCGCTTGGCAATCCCTCGTCTCAGCTTTTCAAGCCCTGCAGAAGATCCATAACCAACACTGACCCCATCCTGATATCCAGCAGCGGCAGTTCGTATGGCTGCAGCCATCTGCTTTCCCGGTAGAAGAGACGGCGCTGCAGTGGCCTCACCAAAAGGTATCAGGTCAGGATTGTCCAGGGATCGTTGAATGAGGGAGGACAGCACATTGATTGCCACCTTGTGTGATTTCACGGGAGAAGTGGACTGATTTGGTAAGGGGAGGATATCTCGCAGCAGAGGTTTTGCAAAAAATCCCGACTTCTCTCTTACTTCAACCAGTCCACGGTTCTCCAACTCTTCATAGGCCTGATAAATGGTGGAGATTGATCTGCCTGTGGCGGCCTTAAGCTTTCGCAACGACGGAAGTTTCTCTCCGGCTCGATAATCACCTGCTTGAATCTGTCTTTCCAGTTTGTTGGCCAGTTGTACATAGTGATATTCCATGGTCTCACCCTGACACTGCGCAATCTGTTATGGTTGTTTTTTTATATTTCTGCATCTGTTCCTATCTAGCATCTTAACTATTATGAAGTAAAGGGAAAAAATAACAGATCAGGAAGTTAAACCGGGAGGAAAGGTGATGAAGGTAGAGAGATTCAAAGAGAATTTATGTTGGCTGATGTGCCCTGAAGACAGCAGTGTCCTGGAGGAAGAATGGATGAGAAACTACTCCTTCAATCAAAATGCAAAGGAATCTCTATTGTCGGTTATCAAGTTTCTCCTCTGGTACGCGATATCCGTTGTCATGGCTTTTATTCTGGCCGGGCTGGACTAAAAAATTTTCTGTACCGGTTTATGGATACGGAACACATCCACAGGTGATACAAGATGATTAGACAAGCGACAGGCACTCTCAACAGAGAAACTTACAACAACGATTCAGCAGATCAAAAAAGACTGTTAGCAGATGTAATCAAATGGTTTAATACTGTATCGGAGATCCGGGAAAGATCACCAGCAATTTTAACCGTCCACAGAGACACGGGATTTGGCAATCAACTGACAAGCACTGTTACCTGCGTGGAAGAAGCTGTCCATATTCCACGGGGGCTGCGAAACTTCAGGAGTAAACCACAATTTGACCTCGTTTTTTACTCACCTCTTCATGGTGCTGAAAACCTGGACCATCTCTTAGAAGATTTCTGCTACTGCCGGATGCTGTTGAGACCCGGCGGATTCATTTTTTTTAGAGCAGAGCCCGATGCACCCTGGTGGGCCAACTGCTGGTTTAGCGGAGCAGGCAAAGAAAAGATGTCCTGGCTTCGGCAGGCAGGATACATGAAGGTCATGAGGACAAAAATTGGTACTGAGATGGTTGTCTGTGGGCAACGACCACTACCGAACTATTAACCCGCATTTATCATCAAAAACTATTAGGGTAGCGGTAAACACTGCTTCAGAAACAAACATTTTTTCTGATCTTCTGAACAGAAAGTCCTTCGATAACGTCTGCAGGACAATTAACAGGTAGTTTCTCACACCCGCAGACCATTACGCTTTCTAAACAATACTATTACCACCTCCTGCCAAATGGGTTCGCTATGAAAATGAAGCTCTACCAAATTGATGCCTTTACTGATCAACTCTTTTCTGGGAATCCGGCTGCAGTCTGCCCCCTTGACGACTGGCTGTCCGACGACTTGATGCAGCAGATAGCCCTGGAGAATAATCTGTCGGAGACAGCTTTTTTTGTGTTTCGCGATGGCGAATATGAGCTTCGCTGGTTCACTCCGGCAACAGAGGTTGACCTGTGTGGCCATGCCACCCTGGCCTCCGCATATGTGATTTTTAATGTTTTGAATTATGATTCCGGACAAATCATCTTTAATACCAGAAGCGGCCAGCTGGTGGTGGGCAAACAAAAAGACTTCTTCTCCATGGATTTTCCATCACAGCCTCCCACCGCCTGCGAGGTTCCGCCAAACCTTATCGCTGCTCTCGGTGTGCAACCTGAAGAGGTACTGTCTTGTGAGGATCTCCTTGTCGTTTTCCAATCGCAAAACGATGTGGAACAATTGACTCCTGTTTTCAATTTATTGAAAAAAATTCCCCAACGAGGAGTGATTGTCACCGCGCCGGGCAACGATGCTGACTTCGTATCGCGCTGCTTTTTCCCAAACCTGGGAATCAACGAAGACCCTGTTACGGGTTCTGCCCACTGCACATTAACACCTTATTGGGCCAAACGACTGGACAAGACGGAACTGGAAGCTCACCAGGTCTCTTCCAGGGGTGGAAAACTGCGATGCAAAATTGATGGGTCAAGAGTGGTGATGTACGGACAAGCGGTCAAATACCTGGAAGGGTTGATCGAGATTTAACCTGCCAGGGCGAGATGATGCAGAATCAATCTCCACCTTTTTCGGATTGAACCACCTCATCATACTCTTCGGGAAAGTGTTCCTGAGCACATTCCGGACAGATAGCGTGGCTGATATCAGCCTGGGAGTGGCTTCGAATAAATGTATCTACCTGTTGCCAATAACCTTCGTCATCACGTATTTTTTTGCAATATGAGCAGAACGGCAGAATCCCTTTTAAGGTTTTAATTTCGACTATTGCTTTTTCCAGTTCAAGGATAACCTCCTCTTTTTTCTCTTCTGCCCTTTTTCGCTGTTTTACTTCAATACTTAATTCATCTCTTGAAGCCATGGTTTTGTGGAGATTTTCCGACATATTGTTCAATGATTGTGCCAAAGACCCTATTTCATCACCAGAAAGCACATCTGCTCTTTTTTCAAGATTACCTTCACCAATGACTTGAGCAGTTTCTGCCAATTTCACTATGGGACTGGCAACCCATTTTCCCAAAAGCAAAGAAACAAAAGCGGTTAATATAGTGATCAAAATTCCGGAAACAAGAATTAACAGTGTTGTTTGATCAATAGCCTTTTCGGCTTCTTCTTTAGCCATACATACAAGAACATGCCAACCTTCACCTAAATTCCCTTTAATGTGGTCGATGGATTCTTTACTGCCTCCAAAACCAAATTTATCCGATCCCATTGTTATTCGAATGGGAGAAAAAGCAGCTAACCAGTCATCATTGCTTCCCGAGACAATTATGGTACCGTTTTCTTTTTTATGTAACTGCTCCAGATGTGCATCGTTAACTTTTGTAGATAAGGGCACGATGCCCTGTTCGGCTACTATTAACCCACCGGTGCGTACTATTCTTAATTTGCCGCTATTTCGCTGACTAAACTCCTGGATGACATCGGTCAACGGTCCCATAATATTGACATTGCTTTTCAAAATTCCAATAATCTCATTATCATTCATTATTGGAATAACCACTCCGAGAACATACCCCCCAACACTCGTATCAAAACCACGGTCATCCAGAAAAACTCTGCCCTTACCATTATCAAAGCACGCTAGCCACCAGTATTTATGAGCATGGGCAAGAGTTGTGAGTTTTCCAGTTGTAGCGACCATCACCCCGTAACGATTAGTAAGAAATATTTCACCGTACTCCTTTGGTAAAATTACCTGCTGTTTTTTTAGATAGTCAGCAGCAGGGTTGAACATGTGCTCCTGAACAAAAGGGTCGTTGATGTCAACTGCGTTCTTCCATTGTTTGTTGAGTCGGTCAATCTCTTGCTCTCTTTGTGCATCTGAAAATGCGGCAAATTCAGAATTACTCTTCAGCAGAGTATTTTTAATAAGAGGTGAAGAGGAAAGAGTCGTGGCAATTTTTGTCTTTTCTGTGAGGCGGGAATCCAAATGTAACGCAACTTCTTGTGCAATATTTTGCAATCTTTGCAGCTCCTTGCCTTGAAGAACTCTATGACTGTACATGTCATATCCTACTGAAAGCAGGAGTAATATGACAACTCCGAACAAAGTCATTATGATCGAAGCTTTATACTGTAGCTTCATAATTCTCCCCATTTGCAAGCGCTGACATCGGTTTTGATCTTTTCAACGGAGGTACGGTGTCAGAGTGGACCTCATTGTTCTGCCGCCTCTAACCACGTTCTCTTTTCAGTATAGCGGCAGACAAGCGACAGTACAATTGATCCCATTAAAATTGGCCCCCAAAACACGGAAAAAGTGAATATTCATATTGGTACTGGATCAGTATTGAGTTTTATATTATTCTGATATCAAACCAATTTCTCAGATTCCAGATACCCCCTTGTGAGGCAAATGAAGACAATGAAGATCCTGAAACTATTCCCCTTAGCTGCCATCCTGTCCCTCATCATCAGCACCAATGGTTTTGCGGCTAATGATAAACTCAACTGGATCGGGCACTGGAAAGGAGAGGACAAGCGGGAACAGCTGGTGATGGAGATCAAAAAAGAATTTGAATTTCTCAATCCCGATGTGGATGTCAATTTCACCTTTGGCAAGGATCTGGATGCTCCCGGCCGCAACCGTAAGTGGAAAGCCGCCAACAACATCGCCCAGATGATCAAAAGCGGCAACATCACCTGGGACGTCGTCTTTCTCGACTATGTTGTCTACAACCACGTCGCTGAAATCATTGGCGATCCTGACTGGGGCTCCAAGCACCTCCTCGATGTCAGCAATGAACCGTGGTTTCAAAAAAGCCAAAAAGACTTCATTCTCAACACACCGTACTACAGAGATCAGATAGGCGGCCTCCTGGTTGGTCCCTATATCGAGGGATTTATCACCTGCCTCTGGTACAACCGCAAAGTGGCCGGCCAGACCGGAATACAGGTCAAGGAACGAAAGATGACAGCAGAGGATTTTATCTCCTATGCCAGAGAACTTTCCGACTACAACAAAAAGAACAACACCTCCATCCCCCTTATCAAGCTCTGCGTCTGGAACAGACTGGAGGTATTATTTGAGTACCTCTACAAGAGTCTCTGCCCTGACCCGCAGTATGCCATCGACCAGTCATACAGCCCGGAAAAGGCTGAACTCTTTTTAAAGACATTGAATGTCTTTGAAGAGCTGGCAAAATACCCGCTTGTTCTCAATGCTGATTATGAAACCCTGGCCCATGACAAGTGGCACCGCCAGTATCTTAATGGAGATGGGCTTTTCATTGTCGCCGGAACCTATATGTACAGCCATTTTTATGGCATGGATCCGGTCAAATTCAAAGACCTCATCCCGGTGGAACCCCCTGTCATTAACAAGATGAACGGTCTCGTTGGCGACTACGTGACCACCTTTGCGGTGATGAAAAATTCCAAAAACAGGAAAGCGGCCATTAACCTGCTCAAGCTCTGGTCGGAACCGCGGTTAGCAGAAAAGTGGATCTCTTACACCAAGAACCCAACCGCTCTCAAGCAACACCTGAACAGCCCGTTTTCAGAAACCATGGGTGATGATGTTTACAACAAGTTCATCATGGACATGAGTGTGGAATACAGCGATATGCCCATCAGGTATATCAGGGCTCTAACGTATATTTTTGGTGAAAAGAACCCGGTTACTCCAAATGAATTGCGCACCAAGCTTGCGCTGATCATGACCGGTAAACTAACTGCCCGCCAGTACTATGACGATGTGATGCAAAGAGTCGGGGACAAATAATATTAACCTGCCTGAAGATGGGAACGTAAAGCCACGGTCTTAATTGATTAGCGGTTCCCTTAGCATTGATGGCTACCTGTTGGTTTGATTATTATTTTTAGCCTGACCACCTGTCTGCTCTTTTAAGCCCTGCACTAAATTCGAGGCTCCGAGAATGGCGGCAGCTCCTTCAAGGCCGCCATTTTCTCCTGACACCAGGATATTGGGGATCTTAACGATCTTTGGATTTTCCACTGCGGCACGCAGGATTTTATCGAGGACAGCAAGCTGGGTGACCCGTTCCTCACCCAGTACGCCAACCTGGGCACCCTGCCCCAGTGCAATCTCGGTTAATTTAAGTTTCTCACCCTCCCCTTTCAGTTTAGCCGCCTCCTTGTCGCGTTCGGCGATCTTGACCCTGATCTCGGCGGCCACCAGTTCTGATTGCTGATTGGCCTCTGCCCGTGCTTTTTCCGTGGCTATACGCTGGTTTTGAGCTATCTGCTCCTTGAGAAAGGTATCCCGCAGCTGTTCGGCCAGCTGTTCACGCAACCTGGCAGTGAGCAGTTCCGGTGGCACAGCAGTGTCTGCGATACGGACATCCTTGATGCTGACCCCGGCTTTTTTCCCCTCAGGAATAACTGATTCTTCGATACGCTGTTCAACCTCTGTCCGGTGTTCATCAATCATGCTGAGAACTTTCTCAGCAGCACAGATATTACGGACCACAGAGCGGATCGAGGGAGTGACTATCTTATTCTCGGCTGATTCAACATTTCCAACAGACGCTACGAGAAAAGGGGCATCCCGGGGCTCGACCTGAACCTGAATACGCAGTTCCTGGGGCACCAGCCAGCCCTCCATACGTGTAAAGATAGCCGAATCTGCGGCATTGTCGGGAACCGCTATGGCCAGGCTCCGCTCACTCTGAGTGATCTGACCATCCTGGGTTACCTTAAGGTCGATAAATCGCTGGGTGTAGCCGCCCTCGTAACTCCAGGTCTGTACCCGGGTATCAACCAGGGTAACGTTGTAGGCAACGGCGTTAAGGTAATAGCGGCCGGGTTGGAGAGGCTGATTCCAGATACCCACAGAGCCCTTTTTAACAAGGGGCACAGACAGGGAACCGGCAAGTTCTGACGGTATCTCAGCCAGTTCCAGCTGCGGAGTCTCCTGGATGTTGGATTTGACCACACCGACAAACCCGGCGGGCACATCGGTGGCCTTACCGGACTTAATCTCAAAGAGATAGCGATTCAGACGATAGGTGCCGGGAGGCAGAATTGAGAGCTGCGGTCCTTTCTGGCCTCCATTCTTCAGAAAAAAAGTTGCATCGAGCATGTTCTGGAACTTGTCTTCGGGCCAGGCATCGGCAAGGTAGCGGCCACGAAGTGGCTTACCGTCACGGGCAACTAAAAATCCGTACTGGCCCTCGGCAACACTGAAGACTTCAAGCTCCTCTACTTCAAAAAATACGTTTAAAAGAAACTTGAAGTGAAAACCGGGAGGCAGTATACGGGCCTGGGGCCCTTTCTGTCCTTCAAAGGCGATAATCTGGCCCGGGTCCATGGACTTACCGAGATAGATGCGCTTAAGATGCCCCACCTTATCGGCATCAATGATGACAAAAGAGGTGGAAAGCACGAGATAGCCGGCAGCGAGGAGCATTCCACCGCCAAGCAAACGGCGAACCAGGGGAAGGTGCCTGGTCTTCTTCTTTTCTTCCATACCGGGCTTCAACTTTGAAGGCATCAGCTGGAGGACAAGAATGCCAAGAATGACAAGAACAATCGCAATAATGACAGAGAGCATGGTGAGTTCCTTGTAAAATATCTTATGATTTTTTGAATTTGTGTCAGTGTATGGGCCCCTCCTGGAAAACACAAGGGGAATCCGAATCCAGTTGTTTTGGCTTTTCTGCTGACAGGAAAACTGTTTCTGCCTGCCCCAATAATCCTGGTCAGTTGCCACCAGTTTTCTGCAACATTTTCTATGGGCCGGCCAACAACACCACGATGTAGCACCTTTGATGATTAAACTAACACATCATCAGCGCATCTGTAAATATGGAGGCGAAAAAGAGCTTCCCACAATTGGAAAAATAGAGAAATGATAAAAAAAATATCCGGGAGGAAATATGACTGAAATTTCAGACGGTATCCGAATCCTTGACGGCACCACCGATATCGTGGTGGTGGCCCCCCATGGCCCACTGATAGATGGAAAATTTGAAAATGATGTTCGCACTTCAATTATTGGTGAGGAAATTCATCGTTTACTTGGCTGCTTTACCATTATCAATGATCGTTTTTTCAAACCGAAGGGTCCTGTAAAAAAGGATGCGAAACAATATTTTCTGGATCTTTACCGGGTGGATCACTCTGCAAAAGTCGCCGGTTACATGGAGGCAATACGCCACGTTGCCGACTCCGATAAAAAATCGCTGGTCCTGTGGCTGCACGGTATTTTTGACCAGTTTGCCATTGACCGGGCAAAAGAGCACATGGAGCTGGGACTGTATGAAGGACCACCTGAGAATCTGCAGGCCCTGATAGCCTATGGCCAGGGGGGAGACCCCAAAACAGGTGTCACCCGGGACAGCCTTTCGGCCCGCCAGGCAACGGTGGACAGGTTCTCAGCCATGCTGAACAAGAGTGGAATCCAAACCATTTTAACCCACCCCCATTGCAACAACTACAGGGGCCGGGATGCTAAACGATTCAACCAGTGGTTTATCAACAACGGCTATAACCATGACCAGGTTGAGTCAATCCAGCTGGAACTGAAAGAGTCCGGTTTAAGAGACACTAAAGAAAACGCTGTTCAAACCGCCAGGCTTCTTGCGTCAATACTCATGGCTCTAAACTAGCCCGGCACACCCTGAGTCCATGCCCAACCTGCATACCAATCACCGCAAAGGAATTCAGCTAGCCGCATTCGGTGTGCTGGTTCTGAGTTTTGATGCGCTGCTCATCCGCCTTGCCGATACTACCCCCTGGAATGTGATGTTCTGGCGGGGAGGCCTGATGATGATTTCACTCTCTTTGCTGGTCATGATCCGCACCGGATTGAGGTCACTGCATGTAATCATGGCTTCCTGGAGAATTGTACTGCTGCTGTCAGTCATATACGGTATCAACGGTTCACTGTTCGTCACCGCCCTGTCGCTCACCAGTACCGCAAATACAGTAGTTATCCTGAGCTGCAGCGCCTTTTTTGCCGCCTTTTTCTCCTGGCTTCTACTGCGCGAACGACTACTTGCCAGGACCTGGCTTGCCATTAGTATCTGTGTTCTCGGAGTGGTTGTTGTCTTTTTCGGATCAATCGGCTACGCCAGCCTGGCCGGTGATCTTGTTGCCCTCCTGCTGGCTGTCTCCATGGGCATGGTATTTACCCTGTGGCGTCTCTATTCACACCTGCCGCGCATGCCTGTCATTGGACTGAGCGGTCTGGTCATGTGTCTTATCGCCATCCCCATGTCCACGCCATTTTCCCTGCCCCAGGCAAGCTATCCATGGCTGATCATCATGGGGCTGATCCAGATTCCTGCAGCCTCGGTTTTATTGATGAGCGCCACCCGCTATCTCTCTTCACCGGAGGTCAGTCTTTTTCTGCTCATTGAAACGGTATTCGGCCCGATCTGGGTCTGGCTTGTCCTTGGTGAGGAGGTGGCACCGCTGACTCTCTGGGGAGGAGCCATTATTCTTACCACCATCATCATCCACTCATGGATATCCATAAGGACGGAGCAGTGCCAGTTAAGTCCCGGCGACAGTCTTCATCCTGATTGAGTCGGAGGGTCTTAAAAAAAACAGGGAGGGAATTGGGATATAACTGGTGGCCCCGGTGACCGGTGAGACTTTTATGGCCACCTGATGACACCCGGGACCCTTTTACGGTCATCGGGTTTTAAACAGGCTCTTTGAACAGTTTTTCAAGACATTCGGAAAAATCCCGTTCTCCCAGGCCGGAAAATTCAAAAAATTCGAGGCCAAGCCCTTTGGGCTTACGGATTCTCTGCACCCAGCGAACAATCGCCTTGGCCTCGATATGCACCTCGTTTCCGTCATCGATGCACATAAAACTGAGGTTCAAGACAGTTCCTTTGGGCATCAGGCAGTCCGTACTGAGAAACATACCTCCAAGACTGCAGTTATCTGCAACCCCCTGCAGATACTGGCGTGTCTCTTTATCTTCGACCTTCTGTTCATTGAATCTCACCAGGACATTGGTTGCGACTCGTTTAAATTTCCGTTTATCTTCAAACATCTTTTCATCACCTTCAACGGATTCCTGCCGAAAACACTTACCTTCACGGATAACTGCCGGACAATCTTTTTGCTGAGACCTGAGAAGTCCAGAAATTCAAATGGTCCTGTTTGATACAGACTAGCATCAACCAGAACCATTTGAAACAACGGTTGTATGACTATTTTTGCTTATACTTGAAAGAAACTGCAACTCTGGTCCGATAGGCCATTACTTTTCCTTTCTGAATCTGCATATCCATCTTGACCACTTCAGCAATCCGTAAATCTTTCAGGTTCTTAGAGGTGGTCTCCACTGCATTTTTTGCCGCATCTTCCCAGGATTTTTTGCTGACACCAACGATTTCGATAATCTTGTACACACTGGCCATAGTCAATCTCCTTGAAATGAGGTTTAAGATAGAAAAGGGTACTACTGTACCCCAGCTATCTAATTCTATAGCCTATCACCTTTAGAATCTAAGAGAAAATGGTCCGAGGGATAAAAAGAGGGGGAAACAGGCCAAAGAAGACCTGCTTTTCCTGAATAAGGCCGGCTGTATGAGACTGGACTTAAAAAACGGTCTCAAGTGCCCAGAAAACAAACACTCCCGCACCGAGGGAGCCGTAGAGGAGCAGTCAGGGGATGCAGTCGCTGCCGTATTTTTTGGCAACCACCGCAAAGGTAACAAGGCCTGCGATCCCTGAAATAATGAGAAAGAGAAGTTCCTGCATTGTTTGCCTCAGCCCTTGATGCGCACGCCGGTCTTTTTACGAAGACGGATTGAGGCAGGGGTCACCTCCACCAGCTCGTCGTCATTGATGTAGGCAATACAGTCTTCCAGGGTCATGATGACCGGCGGGCTGAGAATAACCGCGTCATCTGAACCCGAGGCCCGGACATTTGTCAGCTTCTTTCCCTTTGCCGGATTGACGACAAGGTCGGATGGGCGGCTGTGCTCACCGATAATCTGCCCCTGATAAAGGGGAGCTCCGGGAGCAACAAAAAGCTTACCGCGATCCTGGAGATTAAAAAGGGCATAGGCAACGGCCGTACAGCTCGGTTCTTTAACGATCAGTACGCCGTTGATACGGTTCTTGATCTCTCCGGCATAGGGTCCGTAGTGGGCAAAGACATAGCTCATCATACCCATACCTTTGGTATCGGTCATAAATTCGGATTTGTAGCCGAGAAGGCCTCGGGTGGGGATGATAAACTTCATCCGCACCATGCCATTCTCACTGTTCATCTCTTCCATCTGCCCTTTGAGTTTGCCCAACTTTTCAATGACAGCGCCCTGGTAGAGCTCATCCACATCGACGGTCAGCTCTTCATAAGGCTCGAGCACCTGGCCGTCTTCCTCCTTCATGATCACCTCGGGCCGGGTGACCTGGAATTCGTAATCTTCCCGACGCATCTTTTCAATGAGGATGGAGAGATGCAGCTCACCACGGCCGGAGACCCGGTAGCCGACACTGTCTGTCAAGGGTTCAACCTGCAGTGCCACATCGGCAAGAGTCTCACGGCTCAACCGTTCCTCAAGATGCCTGGAGGTGACATATTTGCCCTCCTTGCCGGCAAAGGGAGAGTCGTTGGGGATAAAACTCATGGAGATGGTCGGCGGATCGATATCAATAAGAGGCAGAGGCTGCGGATTGTCAGGATCGGTAAAGGTGACCCCGACAGTCACATCATCCATACCGGCAACGGCCACAATCTCACCGGTGATCGCAGACTCAACCGGAACCTGGCCGTCGCATTCAAAACGAAAAATTTTGGTGATACGGATCGGCTTGATGGAACCGTCACGTCTGGCAACGACGATGGGCTGATTGATTGACATGGTGCCGTTCACCACCTTGCCAATCCCCAGGCGTCCAAGGTAGGGGGAATAATCTATGGTGCCGACCTGCATCTGCAGAGGGGCATCGATGGTTCCGGAAGGTGACGGAATATGCTCGGTGATCATCTTGGAGATGATATGCATATTGCCATCCTTAATTTCATCGTCCGGCTCTGCTATGGCATAGCCATCTTTGGCAGAGGCATAGACAATGGGAAAATCAAGAATATCGTCAGGGGCGTTGAGTTTGACAAAAAGATCAAAAACCTGATCAACCACCCATTCGGGGCGCGCCGCGGGTTTATCGATCTTGTTGATGACGACGATCACCGGCAGATGATTGGCAAGGGCCTTTTTCAGGACAAAATAGGTCTGGGGCATGGGCCCTTCCTGGGCATCGACCAGAAGAAGAGCACCGTCAGCCATCCGCAGGACACGTTCCACCTGACCGCCGAAATCGGCATGACCGGGGGTGTCGATAATATTGATCCAGAAATCATCAAAGCGGTAGGAGCCGTTTTTGGCGGTAATGGTGATGCCGCGCTCCCGCTCCAGATCCATGGAGTCCATCAGTCGTTCCGCAACATCCTGGTTCTCCCGAAAGAGTCCGGAGTGCTTGAATAACTGATCTACAAGAGTGGTTTTGCCGTGATCAACATGGGCAATAATGGCCACGTTGCGTATTTTTTGCTGTTCCATAATTTTTATCTAAACAGAGTGTGATCTATTGATCTTAAAAATTAGAGACGCCTGAAAGTGGTGTAAACTGGAAAGCCTTTCCACGTTTTTCAAGACAGGCGTCATAAATATATTTATATGATAAACATTTTCGAAAATAAAAAAGCTCATTGTCTAACATATGGAAAGAAACCAGGCAAGAAAATACGGACAAATCGGATTTTAGCTGAGAATGACTCCCCTCTGGTCGACATTTTATTCCGGTCCGTCGACGATATCGTCGACTGTTGACCCTGTCAAACCGATTCCCCAACAATACAAAAAACTTTTTATTTCGAAAAATTATAGAGTTACAAAGTTACTGTTTGGTCAGGCATGCATATAGCAATCAAAACCGCATCATAAAACGCAGCTTCTTCAATAACACTCAGCAAAGGGGTAAAGACAATGAAACTTGTAACAACATCCAAAGTAATTGGTGCGGCAATTCTCTTCTCCATGGCAGCCTGGCCTGTTCAGGGAATCTCCTCACAGAACCCGGTTGATCTCGATTCACTCCGGCAGCAGACTCTCAATAACACCTTGCAGGCAGATCTGGAATCACCTGTTAATACAGACTGGATTGTAGTCGCCGGCAGAGGCGGCGGGAACGGTGGTGGAGGCAATGGCAATGGTGGTGGTGGTAACGGCGGCGGTGCGGGAGCCGGAAACGGCAATGGCAACGGTGACGGTTCAGGGGACGCGCCAGGGGACGGAACCGGTAACGGTCCCGGCGACGGATCAGGAGACGGCCCACAGGATGGCACCGGTTTTGGCGCGGGCAATGGCCCGGGTAACGGTGTTCATGAACCGGGAACAGGCGGCGGCCCTGGAAATGGCATCCACGTCCCGGGAACCGGGCTGACTGATTAGTGCCTTACTCCATGAAAACACCAATAAAAAAAAGAAGTGATGAGGTAGCTTTAAAATCACAAACTTAGAGTGATCACCAAACCACTTATCCAGCGACTCTAAAAAGTTTTACGACTTGTCGGGTCAGCAACATTATTTATGCCGGAGGGGGATCTTGTACCCCTCTCCGGCCCCCTCTCTTTCAAAGAGTCTCAAAAACCTTGCGCCTGGCCTCGGCCGATCGTTTCAGGGCCGATACCGAATCATCAACATAGTCAAAAACCCTGGCCTCCTTACCCTTTGCCGGACGCATAATCCGGCCGATTATCTGCAGCAGTCGCCCCTCAAAGGTGATGGGGGTGGTGAGAAAAAGACAGGTCAACCCCGGGCAGTCAAAGCCCTCGCCAATCAGCTGCAGGGTGGCGACGAGTACGCTGATCCTTCCCTCACGCACATCGTCTACAACCTGGCTCCTCTTTTCCGCCGGAGTCTGACCGGTGAGCATGGCCACTTTAACACCCCTGTTCAACAGCAGCCGTTCAAAGAGCTCACAGTGAGTCACCCGATCTGAAACAACAAGCGATACCCCACCTTCCTTTTCACCGGCAACCGCAGCCACGTCGCCTACGATCTGGACATTACGTCCCTCGTCTTTTGTCAGGGCGGTGATGAGCGCCTGATAATCTCCCCTGTAACGGTAGCTGAACGCGGTCATTTTTCTGAAAAATTTCGGTTTGACAATTGCCCCGCTTTCAGCAAGTTCCAGCTTGTCCACCTGATGAATGCGGTCTCCCATGAAATAATAAATAAGACGGGTGGTCTGGTCATCGCTGCGAAAGGCGGTGGCGGAAAGGCCGAGCATGTAATAACAGTCGAAACGGCTCACCACATCGGTAAACAGACTTGCCGGAACACGGTGACACTCATCCACTACCAGGTGACCGAAGTGATCTTTCAACTCGTCCACCCGTTTCCTGGCACTGTTGACAATGGCCACGGTCACCGGCTCGATTGTAAAATGGCCATCTCC
>JBDLID010000005.1:0-45780 GCA_039715055.1 Thermodesulfobacteriota bacterium
CTTAAGCGCCAATAACCAGAACCCACACGTCAGCCAAGTAGCATACTGGAAGAACAACTTTTTTGAATGACAGCCACACCGACTCCTGCCTGGTCGACATGAAAGCCAATCTCTTCCTGTTTGTTAACTTATGTTAATGAAATTTAGTTGCAATTTGATTCCTATCAAACAAACTCAAGTAGAAAATGGAAACAGCTGAGCTTATCGATAAACTCTTTTCTGCCTTAAATAGTTTAACCGAAATCCCAAGAAACAGGTATATCACCTGTTGATATTGAAATCACCATCACCGAAGCCCCAGCCTCTAACTGGGGTTTCAGGGGTGTTACCGGTGATGAGGCCGGGTTGAGCTACAAGGTGGACGTATAATGGCCGAGCTGAAATACTCTGGTGGTAACAAAGAGTAACATGTGACAATAAAATGATCTGGCTTCTATTTATATGTGGAGTTCTTTTTATTGGTTATACCCTGTCCAGTGTCTATGTCGGGTATCGCTCCCGATATTGGCCATTTATTATGGGCAGGATAAAAGATTCGACTGTGGCGACCAGGACGACTACAGCCTCAAGCAGCAAACACTACCACCCTGCTGTTGTCTACAGCTATAAAGTAAGAAACAAGAGATACTCAAACAACAAAATAGGTAACTATGTTGGATTTGGCAATGATGAAAATTTTGCGAAAGGATTAATTAGTAAATACCCTCAAGGCAGTGAAGTTAAAGTCTATTATTGTCCACTTTATCCCCGGGTATCAGTACTTGCTCCAGGAATGAATCAGCGCCTGGTTCATGTCATATTGTTATTTACAGGCACAGTTGTTGTTTCAGGCACATTTCCAGCCTTGTTTACAGAGAACCCCAGCTGGTTCTTAGAAAAAATTTTTGGCGTCATTGACTATTTTTTCTAGCAATATTTCCTTTCTGATCGACCGGGGAAGCACCGCTCGGACTGGGGAGTCAACGGAAATCGTTATGGGTGAAGATACCGATGACAAGCTTAAAAACCATTGCAAGCTACACTGATCTCCCTCTTGCAGAGCTAGCTAAGGCAAAACTCGAATCCGAAGGGGTCGAGTGTCACTTGCAGAATAATTTTCACATCGGTATCAATTGGCTATATTCACAAGCTCTTGGTGGCATAAAGGTTCAGGTAAGAGAAGATGAAACTGAAATTGCAAAACACATACTGGAAAAGGACGAGTCATCTTATTTAGAGAACGAGCAGATAATCTTTCCAGATATTACTGAAAATGATATTTGCAGCAAATGCGGCTCATCCAATCTGGAATTAATTAAATATTCCCGAATCTCAGCCGCTTTAATAATGTTGACACAATTACCATTAATTTTTTGGGGAAAACGATACAAATGTAAAGATTGTGGTAACAAAATGAAAAAACACGCATAACAAACAACTCCCCATGAGCTTCTTATGTATATTTAAAATATGATTATCTTCAACATCGACCATATAGTCCTGACAGTTAAAGATATCAACAAGACAGTTCAGTTCTATCAGTCAGTTCTTGGTATGACTCCCGAAAGCTTCAAAGAAAATTGAATACCCTTGAAATTTAGAGACCAAAAAACCAATCTGCATGAGCATGGCAAGGAAGTTTAAAGGACCAGGTTTAAACTGACTGAATAAACAATCTACCAAAAAAAAATGATAAAATTACTCAAAATCCTTGCGGTCTTTATTGGAATAACTGGAGCAATACTCCTCCTCATGTTTGCTCTGACGTCAGGAAATTATTCTGTTCCAATAACAGTATCAGATGATCCAACCATTCCTCATGTAACGATTAACGATGTAACATTTCACACACAAACTTTTGGTGATCTCTCAAACCCGGTTGTTATTGTAGTTCACGGTGGGCCTGGTTGGGATTACAAGAGCCTGCTTCCTTTAAAAGAGCTTTCTGACTATTTTTACGTTGTATTTTATGATCAACGCGGAACTGGCTTGTCCCCACGCGTTGACCAGAAAGAACTCTCTTTAGAATCATACCTTCGAGATCTCAACTCGATCATTGATTACTATGCCGGGGAAGAAAAAGTAAATTTAATTGGCCACTCCTGGGGAGCCATGCTTGTTTCAGCATATATTGGCAAATACCAGAACAAGGTAAGTCATGCAGTTCTGGCTGAACCCGGATTCCTTACAACCGAGATGGTAAAAGAAGCCGGCATCAATTTTGGTCCCAAATTGGATTTAAAGTTTCTTTTCTTCGCCTCCAAAATCTGGTTTCAGTCACTCCACGTTAAAAGTTCTGATTCGCATGCGTCATCTGACTATTTTCTCGGGCTTGTCGCTCCACAGGCAAATCCAGAATATTACTGTAATGGCGTTGTGCCAGAAGCTGGCGTGGAACATTGGAGGGCTGGTGCTGTATCGATGCAGAATGTAAGTCAGTTGGTAACGGACTCAGAGAGAAATATTGATGTTAACCTCGTAGAAGGTGTCGAAAATTTTCCAAATAAAATTCTTTTCATTGCATCAGAATGTAACACCAAAATTGGTGCAAACTATCAGAAAAAGCAAATGGCGTTTTTCTCAAACACAGAACTTGCGATCATTAATGGAAGCGGGCACATGATGTTTGGAGAACAGGCAGAAGAAAGTGTCAGAATTGTCAGAGAGTATCTTATGGAATAATTCCTACAGTACAAGATAGTTATAGATAATATACGACAAACCAGTATTCCAAGTCAGTTCAGCGGACGCCGAAAAGCTTGGCTGTGCCAGTTACGGCAATACCGGGTGGCGCACACTGCTAAACTCGAACGTTATCAGCCCATTGAGGAAAAGTGTGTAAATGAAAAAAGTGTTGGTGACCGGCGCAACTGGTTTTGCAGGAAGCCACGCCTTAGAGGCATTATCACAAGACAGATCAATTGAGGTTGTTGCTTCGTGCCGCAACAAAAGTCGTCTTCCTCAAGGCTTCAAAGGTGTGGTGAAAATTGGTGATATCCGCCAAGGTGCCTATCTGGCCACATTATTTGAAGGTGTGGATACTGTCTGTAATTGCTTTGCCTGGACATCACTGTATAACCATGCCAGCGAATCCAATGAGCTGTTTCTTAAACCAACATTACGCCTGATAGATTTGGCAATCAAGTCAGGTGTAAAACGGTTCATCAATGTTTCCACTACAAGTGCAGCCTCTCCAGAAACTTCAGCAGATAGTATGGCTCAGGGAATCCCAAGATCTTATTGGCCTCATCTGTGCAATGTAATAACCATTGAAAATCACTTGAGAGAAAAGGTAAATTCAGGGTTCACAGTAATTAATTTACGACTAGGCCTGTTTGCCGGAAATCGCTATGCACTCGGACTGCTACCAATTCTACTGCCCCGCTTAAGAACGCACCTTGTTCCCTGGGTGGCTGGAGGGCGAACCAGCATGCCCATCATCGATGGCCGTGATATTGGTCAAGCCTTTCACAAAGCCGTACTTGCTGAAGGCATGACTGGATATCAGTCGTTCAATATAGTTGGTCCGTCAGTTCCATCTGCGCGTGAGGTAATAGAGTTATTTCATGAAAATGGCTACCCAAAACCTCATTTCAGCGTACCATTTCCCATAGCATTTGCATTTGGCTGGCTCATGGAAATTATTGCTCCCATCGTACCATGGGAGCCGTTAGTCACCAGATCTATTATCCATCTTTTGAGAGAGGTAAATGCAGATAACCAAAGGGCTGAGAAGCTATTAGGTTATATTCCGACTCATGGCTGGCAAGAGGCTGTCAGGGCACAACTCACCGAGATGACTCAACGACATGAAAAGCCAATGAGCCTTGCAAGGCCAACGGCGTAGCAACCTTATGCAAGCGGCAGCAAATGATTCCAGGGCACCTTGAAAAATTAGTATTTCAAGATGCCCTCCATACATCTACTGACATCCCACCATGTGTGGTTTATGGGTCGCGGTCAGAATTACTGCTGGCAGTTGAATATTGAAAACGTGAAAATATGATTAACACAGAATTTCTTATCACATCATTAATTGTTGTCCTGATACCTGGCACAGGAGTCATTTACACTATATCCACCGGTCTTTTCATGGGATTCAGAGCCAGTGTGGCAGCGGCCATTGGCTGTACAGTCGGAATCACCCCACATTTACTTGCAAGTATTCTGGGACTGTCAGCAATACTTCATATGAGTGCAATCGTATTTCAACTTGTGAAAATGGCTGGTGCAGGCTATTTGCTTTATCTTGCATGGTCAATGTGGCGGGATACCGGCTCCTTGAGTCTTGACAAACCTGAGAGCAAAAACAACTTGATCCACATAGCCATCAAAGGATTTTTGATCAACATATTAAACCCTAAGCTGTCAATTTTCTTTTTGGCTTTCCTGCCCTTATTTGTTTCCCCTGAATCATCATCGCCGATGACACAAATGCTCAAGCTAAGCGTTGTATTTATGATGTTAACACTGTGCATATTTATACTCTATGGAGCATCAGCACATAGTGTACGAAATCATGTCGTAAACTCTCAGAAGACTGTTCGAAGATTGCAAAAAAATTTCGCTGTCATATTTGCAGCACTTGGTGTCAAACTGGCCTTAACAGAACAATAGATAAAACAACCAACAGAAATACATCTTTTTTGCCAAATTGCTGTTTCATCAATTGAGATAAATAATCATCAGATAACAGGAAAGATGAAGAACAATATTAAATTTTTTTTCTTTCTTCTTACTGTCGGAGTTTCCTATTTCATCACTGGAAAGTCTCTCCTGTTTCTTACGGAAAAGTATGGCTTGTGTCAAGAAGCCCAAGGACCTTTCTCACGTCAAGGTTTTGCAGATTGCCCCGGAAAATACTTCATTGTAGAAATAGTGGTAGAGGTCTTACCTTATGCTACGGCTTTAATAATCGGAGTACTCTATATACTCACTTTTGTTAGATTAAAGGGTACCTTGAAAAATTAGATATTTCGTTCGAGTTCGAGGAACTGTTAAAATAAAAAGCGCAGTACATTAGTTACATGTTGGCATTTTTCTTTTTGCAGAGACGAAGGAATCGGGCGAAAGAGCAACTTTAAAAGGCAGGTAAATCCAATCTCACCCTTCAAGTATACAAGGGCGCAGATCACCGGTTGAGTGATGGGAAAAAAGTCCTATCGAAATGAATTTTTCGCCCAGTTGAACAAAATGTTGTGAAGGATCATTACAAAGCCATAAACGAAGATTCCAAAAAGCTGGGCTGGGCTCCGTCTTTTGTCCTATTCCACAATACGCGTTATCCCCTCAAGGAGACAATATGAAGAAGGTCATTGGCACATTGTTGGCATTACTCACTGCAGGTGGAGCACAGGCAGCTACCGAGACATCCATGAACTTTGATATTGAAAACGTTAAACCATTCTTATCCCGTCTCATAAGGATTGTTGACTCGGGTATTAATGAGCAACAGGTGAACATGATGTATGAATTCACTCAATCAGTACCAGTTGAATCCCAAAAAGAGATGAGCTTTAAGGTGAAATACAAAGGTCAAAATATTTCCTTCAGGTATAGCGTCTTCATGGATGATATTGACGCACCTGACCTCTACTTTTTCACAAGCCCTGATCTTGCTGCTGAAATAGAGTCAGAAATGGATAAATTTACAGAAGAACTCGGAATATAGCTCCAGCAAATGGTACAGTGAAAAGTGAATGCAGCTTACTGATCACTTAAAATCAACCGGGGAAAAAATGAACATCAGAGTTATCTCACTGGAAAATTGAAGTGCTGCTGTTACGGTCATGGACATGATCAAAAAAATCACAGACAGAAACGGCGTTGACGTAACTCCGCGCCTCATAACAGTAACAACGGTTGAAGAGGCGGTAAGGTATCGGCACATCGGAGGGCCGACAGTACAGGTTAATGGAGTCGACATCGAACCTGCAGCCAGAAAAACAACCCGGTTTGGACTGGCCTGAAGGAGGTACGGGGTATCGTCGATACCCTCCGAACAGCTCATCGAGGCCGCAATTATCGAAGCTGCAGGCTGATACTGGCTCACCAAACAAAACAGGCAGATTTCGATATGAGATCAGGAGACAATAAAGAATGGTCGCAGAGTTTATTATTCCACGACTTTTCAGGGACCAGGAAGAGTTCAGATCAGTCGCCATTGACGATTTCTCATGGATTGAATACCGTCAATACCAGCCACAGCATTGTAATCGCGTACTTACTACCACCCCAATCTTTGGCGTAGTCCTCAGTGGCAAAAAAATCATCCATAGCGACAACGGTGAGCTATCCTTTGAGTCAGGCAGTGGCTTTTTTATCCCCAAGGGTTCCTATGTCATGTCGGAGATTCCCTCTTCAGAGAAAACCTACGAAACTCTTCTTTTCTTTATTGGAGACAATTTTCTTGAATCTTTTCTAAGAGATCACTATTGCGGGATAAAGGAAACCATCCAAAAGCCTTCCACTGACTCAATATTCAAAATCGATATCTCCCCTCTGCTTCAGTCAAGTGTTCAATCAGCACTGCCATATTTTCTGTTCGACTCATCTCATACTGACAAGCTGATTGGCCTGAAAATGCAGGAGGTCTTGTTAAACATCACTGAAGCAGATGAGAGTGGTGCTTTTCTATCATTTTTGACCCACCTAAACTCAGAACGCCGGCGTAACCTCCACCAGCTGATTGATGAGTATTACCGGGAACCACTTACCATTGAAGAGTTTGCTGCTCTTTCTGGTCGTAGTCTCAGCAGCTTTAAACGCGACTTCAAAAAAAGTTTCAAAAATTCACCTAAGCGATGGATCAATAACCGCCGGCTGGAAACAGCCCGAACCCTCCTGATCAATTCGGAAAAAAATATTTCTGAGATATGTTTTGAAGTCGGCTTTGGAAATATTTCATACTTCAGCCAGTTATTTAAAAAGAAATTCGGTCTTTCCCCCAGCCTCCTCACAAAAAGCCGAAATTGATACAATCTGGCCCAGAATCAACAGCGTTAATATCGTATCCTTTTTATGATTGTGTTGAGTAGAAAGCCCTGCATGAGCCCATGACAGGAATATGATCACACCACAAAAATGGAGAAACAATATGAAACGAATCTGGTGCTCTATCATTTTAGTTCTGTTATTTGCCTCGAGCCAGGCTTATGCAGCAGGCTTTACTGTTACAAGCCCCCAGCTGACTTCAGGTGGGAGTATGGCAAATGAGCAGGTGTTAAACGGATTTGGTTGCAGTGGAGACAATATTTCCCCTCAACTTGACTGGTCGGGTGAACCAGCCGGCACAAAAAGTTTTGCAGTTACTGTTTATGACCCGGATGCACCTACCGGAAGTGGCTGGTGGCACTGGGTTGTATTCAATATTCCCGCAGATATAAACCGGTTGGCCAAGGGGATAACAAAGAAAAACATGGCCCAGGGTGCGATCCAGAGCCGAACGGATTTTGGCTCACCCGGTTATGGCGGAGCATGCCCGCCTGCAGGTGACAAACCCCATCGCTACACATTCACAATCTGGGCACTGGATGTGGATTCCCTTTCTCTGGGCCGGGAAGCCACCGCTGCGATGGTAGGCTTTTTCCTGCACCAACACCAACTGGCCAAGGCTGAGTTGACTGTTACATTTGGAAGATAGCTCCAACCCCAGCCCCCTGTGTCAGCCATTTATAAAGATCAAACGTAACTATTCAGCTTAAAGCTGGATTCGTCCCTAAGCAGGGAACTGTAACTGTTCAGCAGTTTGACGTTTCACCACTCAACCCGGCCCGGATGAGTGGTGAAACGTAATTTATTCAAGGACACCATGAAGGTACTCAATATTCATGAGCGGGAACTTGAGGCGAGTTTCTCTAAAGTCGGGGAACTTATTGATTCGCTGGCATCTCAGCGTGATCGATTATGGCCGATCCGTTCCTGGCCACGTATGGAGTTTGACCGCCCGCTGGAAATTGGTGCAAGGGGCGGCCATGGCCCAATACATTACTTTGTGGAAGATTACACTCAGGGTGAATCCATCAGGTTTTGTTTTACAGGCCCAAAGGGCTTTGACGGGTTTCATGAATTTGACATTGTAACTGCTCTTGATAAGCCGGTTGTTCTCAGGCATACATTGAAAATGAACACCCACGGCCTTGCAATATTATCCTGGCCGCTGGTTATTGGGCCAATGCATGATGCATTGATCGAGGACGCCTTTGCAACGGCGCAATATTCACTTGGACTCACAGTTAAGATTCAGCCCTGGTCACCCTGGGTCAAGATTCTCCGCTGGATTTTCTCAGGTGGTAAACCGCGTCCTCAACTCCCACCCGGTCACCAGTTCAAGACGGATATGCAAGCATGACAACCAGTAAAATTCTGTAACCCGGTAAACCGGACAGCCACCCGCAAATGGCTGTCCGAAAACGCACTACCTGTCTGTTTTCCGGAAAATATGACGATGGAATTCAACACTGTCTCAGTATTACTGTCCCAGCTGAGTTAAGGAACAATCCTTATTTCAAGAACAGATAAAATGTCGACAGCTGAACCCATATATTCAAGCGGTGAGACAATTCTTTCAGGAGACCACATCACCTTTGAGGGTGAAAGCGGCCTTGTCGAATATGTCATCACCCCGGATCATCCGCAGTGGGACTCATACTGGAAAGATCTCGGCACCGGCGTCATGCTTTCTGTCCCATCGTTTGGGAGTGTATACGTCCCTTTTGACGACAACGGCTTGCTGTTTATATCGAGGGGCTAAACAGCGGCTACCGGTTTTTAATCCGGCTGAGGGCGATGGGGGTTATTCCAAGATAGCGGGCAAGGTCCTGCTGTGTTATGCGCTCTGCCAGCATCGAATATTCTGCAAGAAATTTCCGATAGCGTGTTTCTGCTGAAAGGCACAAAAATTCATACTCTCTGATTTCTTTCCGCAAGGCCAGCTGCTGAAAAAAATTCAGCGCATACCATTGAGCAGCAGGACTCTCTTCTATCAATGCTTTGAACACCCTGTATGGAAAGACTTTCAAGCTTGACTCTTCAATACACACGGCGGAAAATGTCGCCCCACCCTCACCCAACTGGCTGACCAGTGAACCAAACAGATCGCCCTCCTTAATAAATGACTTGATCAGCTCTTTTCCATCGGCTGTGTAGTAAACCAGTTTGATCAGACCTCGCTGCAGGATGTAAAGGTTCTTCACAGTATCACCCTGCCCAAAAACCTCCTCCCCTTTTCCGACCTGCAATTCACTCATTTCTCCGGCCAGAGCTCTTGACTGTTCATCGGTCAAACCGAGGCCTGCCAGACTGTCGACTCTTTTTTCCATTGTGTTAACCCAGGTTAATTACTTCCCCTGACGGGTCCGCTAGATTCATGGTCATGAAACTTAAAAACCGCACAATTCTGATCACCGGTGGAAGCTCAGGTATTGGCAAGTGCCTGGCTGATCAACTGCATGACAGTGGTAACAGGGTCATTGTTGTTTCACGCTCTGCTGAAAGCAGCAGAGCAGATGATGTCGCCCTGTCCTGTGACTTGACAGATGAATGCTCAGTAATACGGCTTGCAGATCTTATAAAGAGCAGAAACCTGGAACCCAGTATCCTCATCAACAACGCTGCCATCCAGTCCACATCTAAGTTTACCGACCATGATTTTAATTTCAACACAATCCAGTCAGAGGTCACACTCAACTTCACAGCCGTCGCCTGGCTGACCAGTTTGCTGTTACCGATACTGAGAGGTCAGGAGTCCAGTGCAATCGTTAACATTTCATCAGGACTCGCCCTGTACCCTAAAACCAGCTCGGCGGTTTACTGCGCCACAAAAGCAGCACTGCACAGTTTCTCACAGTCCCTCCGCTACCAGCTGGAGGGGACAAATGTCTCGGTTCATGAAGCGCTGCTGGCCCTTGTCGATACTCCAATGACCCATGGACGAGGCCGGGGAAAAATGACTGCGCCAGCCGCTGCCGCATCTATAATTGCGGGGCTCGGCAATGACAAGAATGAGATTTACGTCGGAAAGGCAAGATACCTGCCCGTGCTTGCACGAATATCACCATGGCTCACTCGCAAGATACTCAACAGGGAGGCTACGCCATAAAATGTTGTTAACAAATTTACTGAGCAGAAGCATCATCCTGGTCATGGGAAGAGTGCGAAGGATCTTATTGGTCAGCTTTCACCGGAGTATGGTCAAAACATCTATACGTGACCGGGAAGGTGATTGCCGACAATGCGGGAGCTGCTGCAGACTGGTTTTCAACTGCCCGCTTTTAGGCAAGAATAACCAGTGCACCATTTATACAGCCCGGTTGCGGCCTTCTGTCTGCCGCAAATTCCCCCTTGATCAACGTGACATTGAAGATGTCATGATTTCATCGGGAAACACATGCGGATATCGGTTCAGCCCGGTATGCCCCCACCCGGCAGGACACATCGGTGAAAGGATTATGAGGAAAAAAGAAGCTGTTGTTCCCCCAATTCCTGGAGATCGAGGTGAATAGGTTAAAAAAACTGGAGATTGGCCAGATTGGAGTCATTGTCATCTGCATGCTTGGTTGTTTTCTTTTGGCGGTAGTATTACCGCCACTGTGGAAAGAAGTGAGCGGGAGAGATCTCCGACCGCTGGCAACGACGGTGGCCAATCTGCTCTTTGGTGTGTCAATTTTGCTTCGCGGTTTTCTTGGCTGGAGGCTGCTGAATCTTGTCGCAGCACTGGCCATTGTCGAAATAATTCTGCTTGTAATTATTGGTACTTTCACTGGAAATACCGGCCCTGAATTTTTAAATCATTTTAACCTGTATTGGCTTTTTTTTATAAATTTATTTACCGGACTCCCATGGATTTTGGGGATTACGGCAGGTAGTGTCTGGCATGCGAGGAGATACAAAAAAGGACAGACCGGCCTTGTTTTGTAGGAGGATAAATATCAGGAGTTGCAACGCACTATTTTAAAATGGGTGGTGCATTATTGACAGCTTTCACTCAGGGCCACATTGGCTTACATCCCAAAAATATCCGGATATGCGACTTTTTAGAGTGATAACAACAGGGCCTGGGCCCTGTTAGGTATTGTTACGGGGCCACCAGGAGTCAACAAGGCACCCACAGGAGAAAAGTATGGCCCGGGTTGGTGATCTATTTTCCTATATGCTCGCTTCACTGCTGATTTCAGCTGTTCATGCTGTTCTGCAGTCAATTTTCCTGACATCTTGCATACTGAAAATGATGCCTCTGGGATGGGGTGGGCTTGTTGCGCCATTTGTTGTGTTTTTGGAAAGCTTTATCTTGACACTACCCCTGTCCATGGCAGCTTTAATAAGCTGGTCAAAGCCATGCAGCCTGGTCTTTCGGAGTTGGCAGTTTTACATTTTTTACCTTGTTCCACTTTTTATTGTCACCACTGTTTTCATTCTCATTACACTGCCGCTGGATGGTGGTAGCTCAATATTTTCTCTGCAGTTTTCTCAATAAACGATCTTGAATATGTAACCGCCTGCAGGCTTGCCCTCAACAGCTCTCAACAAATTCATGGGGCCATAACAAGTTCATTTCAGAAGAGTATTTTTCCAAGTAGCCAGCTGATGGCTGCTCCGTTCAGCAGGATGACAAAAATTGACAAAGCCCTGGGCCTTTCATTTCTCAGGAGACTGAAAAACCCAAAAATAATTCCTCCTATCTGGGAAATAAGTAAAGCTAATAAGGCGACACCTGCAGCACCGAATCCGGTGTAATCCTCTTTCGGTCCAAATAGTTCAGCCGCCAATCTCGCCGCGGGCAGACTGGTAACCAGCCATACAGCTGAGACAACTGCCATGTATGGTCTTTTTGATCGTACATTTTTCATTTCCTGCTCATTGCACTCCTGACAGTTTGGCATTTATCTCTGTGACATCTGTTTGACAGACAGGAGCACTAGAAAAAATAGGTGATGAGACAGCTAAAAAACGACTATTTTGATCCAGGTCAACCTTGATTGTATTTTTTTCAATATATACCTGAAAACTCACAGATGAAACAAATAGCAACAATCGAATTCCTCAAACCTGCTATTGACAAGACAGCATTTGAAATATTTACGATGGAAGATCTGTTTGAAGGACACAAAATGTGCGTTGAGAGGAAAATAATGCAATCAGAAAGGAAAAGTATCCACATGAAGAAACCCCTTACTATTATCAAGTAACGAAGCTGATTTTATCTCCACTATCAAAATAATCAAATTGGGATCTTGTGGCAGATCCTTCATAGCCGGGTATTTATCGCCGAGAGCGGAGATGATTTTCTCAATGGTGGACTCGTCCGCCTCTTGACTGGCCTTGCCTGCAACCGTTAACTGAAGTGATTTATGCCAGTCATCATGATCTCTACTTATAAGACATGAAACATTTGGATTCTTTTGAATATCCTGAACTTTATTTGATCTTTGATCTGTGAGAAAGGCCATTCTTTTGTTGTCCAGAACGTAGGCCATTGTTCGTAATGTGGGCGTATTGTCCTGAGACATTGTGCCGAGCTGCGCGTATCGTTCTGTTTCCAGAAACTTGATTGCCTTCGATTGAAGTAGAGTGGTCATTTTCTTCTCCTTAGTGATGGTGAGATAGCGGAACAGATAGTGTGCACCTGCTTCTCCTGAGAAGCAGGTGCAAATAATTATTGCGAGCCCATACCAAGTTGTTCCATCATTGTCATATAGTCTCCGACGCCCCAGTGTTCAGTCATTTTCCCGTTAACCACTTTGATAATGTCGATCACCTGTATTTTAAAGACCTTCCCTGTAGCGACTGCTCCCATATAATCACCCTCATGTGTGCCGGTCATGGTGATATAGGAGACGACTTTATCCCCTTCAACAACCATGAATTGAACCTCATTGTTTAGATCCGGAAAGGCTTCACGCATCATAGCAAAAAACTGTTTCAGCCCATTCCTGTTTGGCTGGAATCCTGGAAGTGGTTCATGTTCCTGATAATTTGCAGCAACAAGGTTGTCCATCAGGTGGATGTTCCCTTTGTTTAAAACCTCCGAGTAGAACTGGCCTACCCATTCTTTTTTCTGTTCCGCCCCGGCTTGCAACGAAGGGGCCGTCCAGATCGAAATAAACAATAGAATTAGAATTGTCTTTTTAAGCATGTCTTTATCTCCTTGTCTGGTTAGAATAGCCTTATGCTTTCAACTCCACAAAAGCCACTTAGCTTTTAAATGTCAACCAGTTACAAAGAAGTTACGTGGTTACCCTAAGGTACGAAACATCGATATTTATATGAAATTTTTTTTGAGGTTTGCAACATCCATTATCTGCCTGGGTCAAAAATTGGGTACCTGAATGAATAGCCAAAATAAAATCATATACAAAAACAAAGAGTATCATTGTCCGGTTGAAGTCGTAATTGACCTGATAAGTGGGAAATGGAAATCTGAGGCAATGTGGTTAGTCCGGGACCAGCCCAAACGCTTTGGTGAAATCAAGCGTGCACTGACGGGAATTTCATCCAAAGTGCTGACTGAACAGCTGCGGGAACTGGAAGAGAGTGGTTTGATCATAAGGGATTCTTACCCTGAAATACCACCTCGTGTTGAATATTCACTGTCTGATCAGGGCAGATCTTTGTGGCCAATACTTGAACAGATGTATGACTGGGGGCTTAAGTATTTAGACTCGAACAGTAATGATTAGTTGAACCGGCTGTGTAAGTTCTACTGTATATTCAGAGGGGTAGTTGTGAGAGCTGATCGTATTTCTTTACCCGTAAATGCCAGGAAATGGATAGACAGGTCATTGCCGGAAGATTTTGAATTTAAAAATCGAATTACCAACACCCAGGAAGGTGAAATACTGGTAAGAGACAAATGGTATTCATTTTCAGCGACAACTGAATATCAAGCTCAAACAGTCTTCTATAACTGGACAGCCAGAATCAATATTATGTTTGGAGTTTGGGTGAAAGCAGTGGATAGTCATAATGACAATACCGGATGGGGAGGCGCAAAAATGTGGGGCGTTTTCCCCCTAGGCGGCAGCAGCGGAATGAAGGTATTTCAAATGCAGCTTGTTCGACACTTGGCTGAGCTTGCCTGGGCTCCGCAACTTGTGCTTTTGTCACCTGACCTAGTTATTGATGACACAGAGAATGGCTTTAAAATTTCTGTCCAACTGGGTGGTCAAAATGCCACTATTAATTTTGTATTAAATGAAAACCATGAAATTATAAAAGCATTTGGAAAAAGGTATTATGAGACACCGGAAGATTTTAACATTGCAGCCTGGCATTATATATTCTCAGACCATAGCGTTTTAGGTGGTGTCTACGTTCCAACAAGAGCTATTGGTGTGTATGAAAAGCCGGAAGGCGAGTGGAAGTATTGGAGCAATAAACTGATCTCCATAGAGCAATAAATTGTGCTGAAATAAATAAGTTACTATTTTTCCACCTATTCCGCCAGGTGCGCCAGACGAATAAGAACGGCTCACCCAGCCGAGAATCCTTGGATTTACAGCGATACTAAAAATAAGAACTTCACAGGCGGGAAACACAAGCCAAGCCACACAGTACAGGTGGGGTCATTGCAACCACCACCAAGGCAGCCTTATCGGCTATCCCGTTGGCTTATGGCCTCTATATGGAGACAACTGCTGGAATGCTTTAGATTGAATACAACTAGTACTTTTCTGACGGGCAATAGATCTTGAGACTTTGCCAGGATCACCAACTACAAAACCGTACAACTACAAATAAAAGACGGACAATTTACTCTTCTTCAACTTCATTATTGCTGCTTTCTGGAGTTTCTTCCTGTTGGATATTTTTTTTCTCCAGCTTACGCAGTCTTTTTTCTTCTTTCTTTTTTTTCTTTGCTATCTCTTTCTGGCGCTTCTCATACGAATAATGATTTCTTGCCAAAATACACTCCTGTTTAAAACGAGAAGATCCTCGAAGTTAATCTGGAATTAAGGGTACCTTGAAGAATTGCCTTTCAGGACAAACTCTTTAAGGTACCCTTAAGACATCGCCTGAAAATAACATGATTCACATGTATTGTCAGACGATGTCTTCAACGGAACTATTCAGCAACTACATTTGCTGCTGCCGGCCCCTTGGGTCCGTCAACGATATCAAAAGTTACCCGTTGTCCCTCTTGCAGGCTTTTGAAGCCCTGCGCCTGGATAGCTGAGTGATGAACAAAAACATCCTTACCACCATCCTGCTCAATAAATCCGAAACCTTTGGAATCATTAAACCATTTTACTGTTCCTTCTGCCATTTCTAATACTCCTTTGTACGTGGTTTCTCTGTGAAACCTTAATAAAAACCGGATCTCAGCAAAAGTTCAATCCGGCGTGCGGTCTGGCACTCAGACCGCAAGTTAGTTATTTCAGTTGTTGGACATGCCAAAATCAAAAGAGCCTGACCGCCTTTTAGACCTGTAATTTCTTTTTTTACGGGCCCCAGGGGCAGCTTTTCTGTTTTTGTTTTTACTCCCTGCACTGTTGCCTGTCCTTGGCAAAGTGGAGTTACTGGCTTTGTAATCAAAATCAACAACAGTTTCACGGGATATTTTTTTCCCGAGACTGCGCTCAACCATCCGGATTATCTTCCCATCGTCTGATGTTACAAACGTGAAAGCTGTACCGGTTTTTTCAGCCCTGCCTGTACGACCTGTCCTGTGAGTATAGGCCTCAACAGTATCGGGCACATCGTAATTGACCACATGGGAAATGCCGGACACGTCAATTCCCCTGGCAGCTATATCAGTGGCAACCATGATATTGAACTTACCACTCCGAAAACCATCCATGGCCTGCTTTCTTTGGTTCTGAGAAAGATTGCCCTGGAGCGAAGTCGCCCTGAAGCCGCCTTGCTGCAGTTGCCTGGCCAGATTTTTCGCCTTGTGTTTGGTTCGGGTAAACACCAGGGTCGTGGTCATCTCTTCGCCCTGAAGAATTGTTTTCAACAAAGCAGTTTTCCGGCTCTGGACGACTTGAAAAAGTGCGTGGCTGATTGTAGCCGCCGGTTTTTCATGATCAACCTGGACCGTAACCGGCTTTGTCAGAATATCCTCGACAAAGTGGCGAACCTCTCCGGGCATCGTCGCTGAAAACACCATAGACTGTCTTTGTTGCGGTATTTTTTTAAGAATACGGCGGATGTCCGGTAGAAACCCTTTATCGCACATCTGGTCTGCCTCGTCAAGGATCAGTACCTCAATTGTAGACAGATTGATGGATTTACTGTTGAGGTGATCAAGCAATCGCCCTGGACAGGCCACCACAATATCAACTCCTCTTCTTATATTTTGCAGCTGGCCGTGTTTACTGACACCGCCATAGATCGTACAGCTGCGCAGCTTTGTTCCCTGAGCCAGCTGTTGAATATTCTTATGAACCTGCTCAGCAAGTTCCCTGGTGGGAGTCAGGATCAACGCCCTTATTTTTTTTCTTGGACCACTGCCAAGCTTCTGCAGGGTTGGCAATACAAATGCTGCGGTCTTACCCGTACCTGTCTGGGCAAGACCGAGTAAATCCCGGCCCTGCAGAAGGTGCGGTATGGCCTGCTGCTGTATATTGGTTGGTACAGAATAGCCACACCTCTTAACTGCTGCGGCTATTGCTGGATGAAAATTTAAATCTTTAAAACTCATATAACTCCTTAATATGACTCATTTGAGTCATTTTGGTTTCTGACTCTCACCCTTTTAGTTGAAGAGCGACTGAGCAGAAAATTTTATCAATGTTGAATAGTGAGAGGATAATAAATAACTGCGAGGAAAGAAAAGCCGATGATACATAACTGGAAGGGCTGTCCGTTTCTGGCGAATAATATTTTTTCGTAAACAGCTTACCTGCGACGTGATTTTTTCTTCTTTTGCGGCTGGGCCTCATTACAGACAAGGCTCCGATGCTTGTATTCTTTTCCGTTCAAATCCTCCATTGCCTTATGTCCTTCCCCCCGGGTCTCCATTTCCACAAAACCAAAACCTTTCGATTGGCCTGAATAATGGTCGACAACGAGTTTTGCACTGACAACACTGCCATATTGCCCAAACAGGTCTGCAAGCTCAGTTTCAGTTATATCATAGGGAAGACTGCCAATAAAAAGTTTCACATTGCTTCTCCACAAAAAGTAATCAGCAGAAACTTTAAAGGCACCAGGCTGGTACAGGAATCACCACCGAAATACGGTGTGGCGAAAAAGAAAATGCTCAAACTCAGTAATATTTAAAAGCATAGTATACATCGTATTTCACAAAGCGCAACTAAATAAAAATAAAAACCATTTGAAATAAGTACACAGTGACACAACCACCTGAAACAGCGGCGCAAACAGAATTATAATAGAATCTGCTGTATGGGCGTGTCAAGGAACCATTACCTCACCGGACAACCGGCTTAGCCCGGATTTTTCATGAACATTTCTTTTTGAATTGGTTATTTTTTTGTTTTAATGTCGAAAAACCTAATAAACAGCCAACCTTTGCAAAGTACAGTTTGTAACGTCACTTTTTGTCAAAACCACAAAAAAAATATTCACCGCAGGCAGGAACACCTGGCTTACCCTGGGGGAAAAATTCACCATGAGATACTGCAATGGCCTGTCTCGCAGTTTATGGAACATTAAAGAGTAACCAGGCCAACCATCGCCTGCTCAGTGGCGCAGAATTTATCGGTTACGGGGTCAGTGTTGAAAAGTACCCCATGACTGATAATGAACACACCACTTACCCGTTTCTCTTCGAAGCCCCAGGTGTTGGCTGCCAGGTGAAGATGGAGGTGTATGATGTTGGTGAGCAGACGTTAAAACAGCTGGATATCTATGAAGGGGTCCACGCCGGTCTCTATTACCGGGGAAAGATAAAAATCGATATTAGAGGAAAAATCATCCCCTGCATCTGTTATTTCTGCAGCGACCTGACCGGATACCGGAAACAGGAGTTCCTGAGGGAGTGGGGCGTCCATATTTCAGAGCGCGAGCAAGACAGTTAGTTTGCGCAACAGGCCAAACTAAAATTTTCACCATGGGGTATCCGGATCTGTCTGAACCGGTTTTATCCGCCACCACTCGACGAACAAATGGGTTCAGACAATCCGCCCAAACCCATTTGTTCGTAGTCCCGGGAGCTATTATTTGAATATGCCGGACACCCTGCCCCCTGACACTTCCCGTTAAATTTGATCAGAATTTCAGATTCTTTTCCAAATTTTTAACGGTTTCTTCACCGACCCCTTTAATCTTGAGCAGGTCGTCACCATTTTTGATTTTACCTTTTTTTCGTGCCTTGATGATTGCATCCGCCTTAACCTCGCCGATGCCCGGAAGCTGCATCAGCTCTTCCTTTGATGCCTTGTTGACGTTGACGGTCCCTTTAAACGGTTTAGCCGGTGATTTTTTGGCAGTTTTCTTCTTGGAGTCTGTCGTCTTTTTCTTGCCACCTGTTGATTTCTTCTTGCTATCTGTTGCTTTTTTCTTGGTTGCGGATGTCTTTTTCTTAGTAGTGGTCGATTTCTTTTTTGTGCTTGTCGACTTGCTGGACGTTGTCTTTTTTGAAGTGTCCTTTTTCCCGGATGAAGCAGCAAGCAGGGGGGTGGTAGTGGCAAAAAATACAAATGCAGTGGCAATAGCGATCAGTACAGTCAATTTTTGACTCATAATCCACTCCTTATGTTGTTGGTTATTAATAGTTGCACTGACTAGAGACTACCTTGAAAAATCACTTAGTTATGGGAGTCAAGAGCAAACCGGCAGGAACAGCCGGAGGAAAGCCGACAGACACTTTTTATGGTCAATATTTACAGGCAAGAAGAGATGGTTTTGAGAAAATCTTTATGGACAAAAGGCTTGGAGAACACTTCTCTTGCTCCCAGACCTTTTGCAAGTGACAGGTAGGCTTCCGGCCCCATTCTGCCGCCGCCGGATACGGCGATAATCGGAACCTGGTCATTGATTTTCTGCAAATCAACAATGGTCTCAATCCCCTCCTTGTTCGGCATGATCAAGTCACAAACTACCAGGTCCGGCTGGGATTCCTGAAACACTGCAACCCCGCTGTTGCCGTTATCTGCTTCCACAACACCGTACCCCTCTCTCTCAAGGAGCTTTTTCAACATCCCTCGAAAAATGACATCATCATCGATAATCAAAATTGTCTTCATCAAATTTCTCTTTGATTGTCTGGACTTTTTAGCTCCAAGACCTTTCGGGTAACCAGGACTCAGTTTTCATCATCTATTTTCTGCAGGAAATCACCATAGTGTTTGTCCAGACACTCCTCACAGATTCCATGGCTGAACATTGCCTCGGAGTTCTCAGAAATATATTGTTCCACCTGCTGCCAGTACCCGGCATCATCACGGATTTTTTTGCAATGTGAGCAAATCGGCAGAATGCCGGTCAGGGTCTTTATCTCTGCAAGGGCCAATTCCAGTTTCCGCTGTTTCCTGACAAGATTCAGGTGGGTGTTAACCCTGGCCAGCACCTCGGCCTGATGAAACGGCTTGGTGATATAGTCGGCTCCACCTACCTCAAAACCGGCGATCTTGTCCTGGGTACCGTCGAGCGCGGTGATGAAAATGACGGGAATATGAGCTGTCTTCTCGTTACCCTTGATTTCAGCACAGGTCTCAAAGCCGTTCAGGCCCGGCATCATCACATCGAGGAGTATCAGATCAGGCAGGGTATGCTTCAGCACCTCCAGGGCCTGTTCCCCGCTCTCAAGTATCCGCACATCAAAATCCTGCTCCTTGAGAAAAGAAAACAAAACTTTGAGGTTGACCGGCCGGTCATCCACCAGAAGAATAAGCTCCCTCTTACCTGTTTCCATCATATCCTCTGACAACTCGTCACCTGAACATTGTTTGCCCATTTCAGTCCCTTATCGAGCTGAAATCCAATAAAGTTTAAGTGAACAGGACCTAAAAGTCAATCAGGCTTAGAGGATTTTCAAAGCACCAGGCCGACAGGACCCAATACTTCACGGAAAAGGGAGCCAATTTAATCCAACAGTAGAACAAAGAGTTACCGGTTCATACAAACAATGAAAAAAGAAAAAAAGCACAAAATATCAGTATGGGATATGGATCATTTTTCCGTTCCGACAACCAGTTTCCCGTGGCAATGATCAGAGGGATATGATACCTGTGCATAGGAGACCGCCGCAGCCTGCTACCGTTTTCCCCGGATCCGCCCATGGACTCTGTTCCAGCAACAGCCAAGCCTTTCAAAATAATCAGGACTGTTCTTCTATTCCTGGCCGTGTTGCCGCTGCTCGGCGTAGTGTTATTCTTCATCCTCATTGGTCGACCGGGCGGTCTGACGCTGAACCGACTGGAGCTAGCCAGCGCCGTAATCAGCAACGCGACCATCCGCTATCATGACGGGCTCAATCTCGAAATTGAACAGCTCGATATCCGGCCAAATCCGCAAAGCCCTCCCATGACTCTTGAACGGGTCAAAGAAATCCTCACCGCAACAAAACGCTATCAGCGCTACCTGCCGCCGCTTACCATTGGTCAGGTGAATTACAGAGACTACAGGGCTACTCTCAAATACCAGGGAAACGCCCTTTCAGACCCTGTGGAACTGAGTATCAGCTCAGAAAACACACACATTTCAGCCTCCCTGGCAGGTCATGATGACATCATCAGGATGACACTGCATGAATTAAAAAGCAAAAAACTGGCCACAACCGTTCGCGGAACCATTGATCTTGACCCCAATTCCTTTCAGGCCAGGGGAAACGTTGTCACAGAGCTGGCAGGCTGTATCCCGGTGAAGCTTGATATTGTCATCGACAGGGAGGAAATCTCTTTTTCCGGTAAGGGCAACGGCACGGTTACGACCATCAAACCCTTTGTTGACCTGTTCGGTCTGAGCCATGGAATTCAACGCTGGATCACTGACTACCTGTGGGGCAGCAGCTATCACCTCGACTCCGTATCCGGCAGTATCCCATGGGATGACCCGGCAGCCATTCTCTCAACTCTGAAGGCCGAGGTACGGGTGGATGACTGCCAGTACACCTTTGCTCCGGGACTGGAACCCATCAAAACCGAATACACAGATGTTTCTTTTAAAAACGGAGTACTGGAAATCGTCCCCCATCAGTCTACTTTTTACGGTCAGGACGGCCAGACAAGCCGGCTTGACATCAACTTCAATGACCATGACAACATCACCCTCACCGCTTATATCAAAACCACTGCCCGGGCCAACAAAGACATAATAGCCCTTGTCGCCTACTACGGTATCCCCCTGCCCTTTCTCCAGCAGAGCGGCCTCACCGATGTCGACCTCACCCTGGCCATCAACCTCAACAAGGTCAAACTCCATGCCGTGGGATATTTTGACATCAAAACCGGTGACATTGAATATGAGGGGAAGCGCTACAAGGTGCAATCAGGCCGTATCGGGCTTGTTGATTCAAATATCAGCATCAGTGACCTTGAAGTTGGCCTGGACGACTTTTTCCAGGCCCGGGTCAACGGTGAAGTTGCAACTAAAGAAAAAAGCGGTGAGCTGGACATCGAGGTCCACAGTGTACAGATCCCCCTTGAAAACAAGTCCCTCCACCTTGATCAAAACCGCCCCCCTCTCCGGGTTCAGTACCGATTCCGTCCGCAGCTGACGACCCTTTCAGCCCTTCCCTCCCACTGGGTCTTGGACGACAGACATATACATCTTGGCACCTTCAGTGCCCCCTTTCTTTTCAGCAAACTCTCCACCAGCCTGCCAAAGACGTCCCTGCTGATTGACGACATGGCCCGCCTGACACTCAAAGGGGAAATCGGCTTCAAGGATCAGCTGGCTGAACTTGAACTGGAGTTTACAGAGTTGACCACGGGGATGATCCACCTTGCCGACAACACCCTGAAGCTGAACGCCGATTACGACGACGGGCTTTTTCTCAGGACTGAAGCAGCCAGTCAGTGGCTTATCGGCGAGCAGCAGTTCCAGGTCGCCCCGCTGGCTGTAGCCCTGAAAAATCGTCATCTGCACCTTGAAAAATGCCGCATCTCTTCGCCGAACCTTGTTGATACCTCTGTGAAAGGCGCTGTGGACCTCAGCCGCGGCATGGGAGAGTTTCACCTGGCAGAGCTGGTCTTCGGCAACAAAAAAAGTGCTCCCTTTCTCCAGCTTGATGATCAACTGGCCCTGACCATTGAACTCGCAGAAACCCACAACCTGGTCACCATCGAAGAACTCGGCATCTCGATTTCTTCGGAACAGGAAGGCGGCTGGGCTGTCCGGCTCGATGATGCGACCAGACTGCAAAAACAATCTCCGCTTCTCCAACGCCTGAAAATCGGCGAAGGCGAACTGCATCTGGCTCAGACAAGCAGAGGCTCCCCCCTTCATTTTCAAGGCAGCTTTACTTCCGCCTATAATTTTTTTGTCCGCGACCGGAAACCACTGGCCGATTATTTTTTTTCCGGCAGTTACTCCTCAGACGGCCTGGAAGTCGAGCTCAACAGGGACTTCCACCTGCATTACAAAGAGACTGTGGAAATACGCTCTTCCGGGCTGGGCTTCAACCTGCCGGCAATCATCAACTTCCTGCAGGACAACACCAGTCAGGAGGAGGCCGCAAAACCAACTGAAAACGGCCTCCGCCTGACCCTGAAGTCGGAAGACTCGTACCTCTATCTCCGACCGGACAATCTCATCCTCGCCGACTCTATGGTACTCAACATCAAAGACGGTCAGCAGGAACTTCATATTTTCCATGATGAGGGCAGCATCACAGTGACCAATTTCGGAAACCACTTCTCCCTCCTCGGCAGCAGGCTGGGCGACACCTTCATTAATGAACTGGTCAAGGGGGCAAACTTCACCGGGGGCAAACTGACTGCCATCGGCCAGGGATCTTTAAAAAACTTCAAGGCCCTGTTTCTCATTGAGGACACCCTGCTGGAGGATTATGTCCTGATCAATAATATTCTGGCGGTGATCAATACCCTGCCGGCCCTGATCACCTTCTCCCTGCCGGGATACGACACTAAAGGGTTGCCGGTGGATTCAGCCAAACTCTGGCTGGATTACTCAGGCGGCCTCGCCGATGTCCGCTCTTTTGAACTGAATTCACCAGAACTGGATCTGCGGGGAGTAGGCAAAGTCGACATCTTCAAACAGCAGGTCGATCTTGACATCAATCTCATCACCCAGGCTGGAAAAAATATCTCAAAAATCCCCCTGGTCGGCTATATCCTTGCCGGTGACGAAGAACGTCCAAGTCTGAGTTTTGAGGTGAGCGGAGACCTTCTCAACCCCAAAGTGACAAGCTCGGCATTTGAAGAGATCTACACCATGCCCTTTTCCATGATCTACCGCACCCTGAAAACTCCTGTCAACTGGGCGGAAAAACTCATCGAGCCACTCCCTGCAAGCGAAGTGGAAGCCGATGACGAAATGGAAACCGACGACGAATATAAAAGCCGTCAGTAAAAATCCCCGCAGCTCTCTCCCGCCAAATCCGTCGGCAACATTGAAATAAACAGTCTGATTCCATGGTGTTGCTTTGACTTTTAACCTGGTATCTGTTATCAATTTCAAAGGGATAAAAGGAATAAAGACAATCAGGTAACATCAAAAAAAGACAGCCACTGACCATGCCGAAGCACCTGCTACTTATTGTCCTGATCACACTTTCCGCCTGTGCCCAGAAACCTCCGCAACCGGTTGCTGTCAACCCGCCGTCCCGCTCCATTCACTACCTGAGCGAGGTCAAACCGATTCTCGACAATCGCTGCGCAGTCTGCCACTCCTGTTACAACTCCCCCTGCCAACTCAAACTTAACTCCTACGAAGGCGTGGACCGGGGCGGAACCAAGGAACCGGTCTATAACGCCACCAGGTTGTCCACCATGGACCCGACCCGTCTTTTCATCGATGCCGAAAACACCGGCCAGTGGCGCGAAAAGGGCTTTCATTCGGTCACTGAATCAACGGCAGCAGACGGCTTCAACAACTCGGTCATGCTTGAGTTCCTCGATCACAAGATGAAAAATCCCGTATCCAGCGGGAACTATTACTCCGAGGCTGACGACCTCACCTGTTCCCAGTCCCGCATCGAGTTGGAAGGGTACCTGGCCAAACACCCAAACCGCGGTATGCCCTTTGGCTTTCCACCGCTCAGCAAAGAGGAGTTTGACATCATCGCCGGCTGGCTGGCCCAGGGCGCTGCAGGACCAAGCTCTGCGGAGCACGAAGAGCTGCGACGCCCGGCTCCGCAAGACCTGGCTGCTATTGACCAATGGGAGACCTTTCTCAACACCGATGACGCCAAGCATGCAATAACCGCCCGTTACCTCTACGAGCACCTCTTCCTGGCCCACATCCGCTTCAGTAAAGACAGCAGCAATGACTACGAACTTGTCCGCTCCACCACTCCACCGGGGCAGAAAGTGGACCTCATCAATAGTGTGCGCCCCTATGACGACCCGGAAACGGACAAATTTTATTACCGATTCCGCAAGATCCACGCCACCATTGTCCACAAGACCCACATGGTCTTTTTTTTCGATGACAGCCAGTTTCAACGCATCCGTGAGCTCTTCATCGAACCGGACTGGATCACCGAACCCCACCGCATAGGCTTTGACAAAACACTTTCCGCCAATCCCTTTGCTGCCTTTGAGCAAATCCCGCCCCGCTCACGCTACCAGTTCCTCCTTGACAACATCCATTACATCATCATGACCTTTATCCGCGGCCCGGTCTGTCGGGGCCAGGTGGCGCTCAACGTGATTCACGACCACTTCTGGGTCATGTTCAAGGATCCGGACCACGATCTCTCCGTACAACACCCCGGCTTCCTCAAACTCCACCTTGACAAGCTGGTCATGCCCATTGAAAGGGGCAGTCAACTGCCGATCAAGGATCTGCTGACCAATAAATACCAGGAGGCGGTTAAGGAGTTTTACAAGGTCCGCCAGGAAGCGTACTACGCCAACCACCACTATGAGGGGCAGGGTATTGATTCAATCTGGAAAGGGAACCGTGCCGGTGACAGTCCGCTGCTCACCGTCTATCGACACTTTGATTCGGCATCGGTCCACCAGGGACCACTTGGGCCTTTACCGCGGACCCTGTGGGTGCTTGACTACCCATTGATTGAACGTATCTATTACGCCCTGGTCGCAGGTTTTGATGTCTACGGCACCGCCAGTCATCAGCTGGCGGTCCGGCTCTACATGAACAATCTGCGGGTTGAAGGTGAAAGTTACTTTCTCAACCTGCTGCCGGAAGAACGTCGCCGGGAGATCATGCGGTCCTGGTACAGGGGTATCGACTTTGAGGGGGTCGGCTACATTGATGCGCACATGGTCCCGGCCCTTGACTTTAAGAGCAGTGACCCCAAACGGGAGCTGGTTGAACACCTGGTCGATGACCATTTTCCACCCGAGATGAAGATCTCTTTTGACCCGATCAACTACCTCCGCGCCGACGAACACTACCCGTCACTTCCTCAGACCTATTCACGGCTGGAGGATTATCTTCGCGGTTTTCGTGCCGTCTCCCGGACCGGCACCCCGTTTTTCCAATACGTCAACGACTACAATGCCAACCTGGCCTATGTCCGTATCCGCCGAAACAACGGTAAGGATGTGGTGATCTCCGCAATCATCAATCGCTGGCATGACAACGTCATGTTTCTCTTCAAGGAAAATTCGACCCTGTCCCACAACAGAGATCGGGCTGATTTTATCATGGGCTTTCACGGTTCTTACCCCAACTTTCTCTTTGACCTGCGCCAGGATGACCTTCCTGATTTCTTTCGAATCCTGGCAAGTGAAAAGTTGACCGACGAAGATCGCAGCCGTCTGAAAAAATACGGCGTAAACCGAGCCGATAAAGATTTCTGGCAGGTCTTTGACTGGTTTCAGCAGCGCTTTTATAAAGAGCAGCCGATCCGGGCTGGACTTTTTGATCTCAACCGCTATTACTACAAAGCGGAAAGTGACTGACAGGACAACAGATAAAACCGCGTTAAAAATATAGCCCAGACCATGACCACCACTCCGCTAATTTCCAGATATCACACTACGCCCGGGATGCAGACCCTGTTCGGAACCCTTTTACCCTCTGTATCGTTCTACCTCAAGCTGACCGCCACCATCTTCGCCGCGGCATCTTCGGCTAAAAACGGTCGCTATAACGACGCTGCCTGGGCTGCCTCATCGGGCAAGGTACTCACAAGCCTCGAACAGTCCGGAGTCGGCTTCGATGTCTCCGGACTCGAACACATCAGCGGACTGAATGAACCGGGGGTGATCATCGGCAACCACATGTCGATGATGGAAACCCTGGTCCTGCCCAACCTGATTCTTCCGTTTACGCAGGCCACCTTTGTGATTAAGGAGTCGCTGCTTGACTACCCGGTCTTCAAGCACATCATGCGCTCCCGCAATCCGGTCGCGGTTACCCGCTCCAATCCCCGTGCAGACCTGAAGACGGTAATGACTGAAGGAGTGGAGCGGGTGAAAAACAATATCTCGGTTATCGTCTTTCCCCAGACCACCCGGTCCACTGAATTCGACATGAAGAGCTTCAGCTCCATCGGAATCAAGCTGGCCAAAAGGGCCGGCTGCCCCGTCATTCCGCTGGCTCTGAAAACCGATGCCTGGACAAACGGCTCCCTGCTCAAGGACTTTGGCCGGCTGTCCCCCCAGAAAGAGGCACGCTTTGCCTTTGGCGAGCCACTCCACGTCCAGGGCAAGGGCCAGGAGGAGCACCTCCAGGTGATGCGTTTTATTGAGGATAAGCTTAACAGCTGGAAAGACACAGCTTAGATCAGACACAAGCGACCGCCCCAGCAAAAGAATAAAAAACCAGGCTTGCTTTCCGGCCGGACAGAAAACATGAAATCCAACACTCTCTATATCGCCTCCCTTGAAGCAGATGCCGGTAAGCTGGTCATCACCATGGGGATCATGGAGATGCTCAGTCGGCATATGGGAAAAGTCGGCTTTTTCCGGCCGGTCATCGATACCCCCGATGATCCGGATCTGGACATTGAACTGATTCTCAGCCGCTATTGTCCGAACATGGCCTATGAGGACAGCTTCCGCTTTCGTGCCGAAGAGGTCAAGACACTGGTGGCCGAGGGGCGCTCCAAATACTTTCTTGAAGAACTGATCAACAAGCTGTCCAGCCTTCAGGAACAGTACGACTTTGTCCTTTGCGAGGGGTTAAACTCCTCTGCCTTTCTCTCCGCCTTTGATGTGGACATCAATATGGAGATTGCCAAAAACCTGGGCTGCCCGTTTATCGGTGTCATGAACGGCATGGGTCAGTCTCCGAGAGAAATTGCCAAAGAACTGAAAATCTCAAGCGATGCCATCGAGGAGATCGGCTGTTTCCACTTCGCCACCTTCATCAACCGAATGGCCGAAGACACCCTTGGTGTCCTGGAGGTGGAGCTGGACGAACCCGGTGAAGGTGACGGCCCTCTTGTCTTTCTGGTTCCGGAAAACGAGGAGCTCGACAAACCCTCCCTGCAGGACATCAGCAACGCCCTTGATGCGAAACTTCTGCTCGGCAGCCCCGATGAGCTCCACCGGATTGTTAAGCAGTTCAAGATCGCGGCCATGACCGTGGACCACTTCCTCCACTATATTGAAGACGGTGATCTCATCATTGTGCCGGGTGACCGGGATGATGTTGTCATCGCTGCCATGTCCAGCCTGTCCTGCAGCAACTATCCCAACCTGGCCGGTCTCCTGCTTTCCGGAGGCTTTACTCCGGGTCCCAACACTCTGAGACTGCTGGGCGGTAAAAAGCATACCGCCCCGGTGCTTGGTGTGGATTCCGACACCTACAGCGCAATCAAGGCCATTGATGCGGTACCGGCCGTGATCCACCCCGGAGACGATCGGAAAATCGCCCTGGCCCTTGGTCTGTTTGAAAAAAACGTCGATGTTGATCTGCTCCGCAGTCGGGCAAGCCTCAGGCCGAGTACAACCAGTGTCACCCCGATCATGTTCGAGTACAGCCTCTTTGAGCGTGCCAGGGTGGACAAAAAACGCATTGTCCTGCCCGAGGCTGAAGACGATCGAATCCTGCGCGCCGCTGAAATCCTGCTGCGCCGCGATGTGGTTGACCTGGTCCTGCTCGGCAACCCGGATGACATCCGCGCAAGAGGTGCCTCCCTCGGCCTTGATCTGAAAAAAGCGACTCTCATCGATCCGCGTACCTCCGCACACCTCGATGATTTCACTGCCACCTACTTTGAACTGCGCAAGCATAAAAACATGACCAAAGACGGTGCCAGGGACGCCATGGGCAACCTCTCCGCCTTTGCGACGATGATGGTTTACAAGGGGATGGCTGACGGTATGGTTTCCGGCGCCATCCACACCACCGCCGACACCATCCGGCCGGCCCTGCAGATCATCAAGACTCCTCCGGGGGTCTCAGTGGTCTCATCGGTTTTTTTCATGTGTCTCGACACCCGGGTCCTTGTTTACGGCGACTGCGCCGTCAATCCGGACCCGGATGCCTCCCAACTTGCCGAGATCGGAATCAGCTCAGCAGATACTGCGGCCATGTTCGGCATTGAACCGAGAGTGGCCATGCTCTCCTACTCGTCAGGAAGTTCCGGTTCCGGGGCCGATGTGGAAAAGGTCAGGCAGGCCACGGAACTGATCAGGCAAAAACGACCCGATATCCTCATTGAGGGGCCGATCCAGTACGATGCCGCCATCGAACCATCTGTTGCCCAGACAAAGATGCCGGACAGCGAGGTGGCAGGAACGGCCACGGTCTTTGTCTTCCCAGACCTCAACACCGGCAACAACACCTATAAGGCGGTACAGCGTTCATCTGGTGCAGTGGCCATCGGACCTGTTCTCCAGGGTCTGAAAAAGCCGGTCAATGACCTGTCCCGCGGCAGCCTTGTGGCCGACATCGTCAACACCGTTGCCATCACCGCCATCCAGGCCCAGAACGTTCCCCAATAACTCCAAGCAGCAGGCTGAGCCATGAAACCGTATCAGATCCGGCCCGGCCATCGTCATCCGCCAGGTGCCACAGCCACCGACAAAGGAATCAACTTCTGCATCTTCTCCAGACACGCCCGCTCTGTTACGCTGCTGCTCTATGAGCACCCCGACTCCAGCGAACCCTTTCAGACCGTTAACCTCGACCAGCGAATCAATCGTTCATTTTTTTTCTGGCATGTCTTGATTGTTGGTCTCACAGGGCCCCTGTCATATACCTGGCAAGTGGATGGGCCCGGGCCGGATGAACTCCCGGGCACCGCCTTTAACCCTGATCAGGAACTGCTTGATCCATGGGCCAGAGCGGTCACCGATCACTTCTGGGACCGGAGAACAAACAGGGATCCGGACAATCCGTCAAATCCTGCCATGCGTGCCCTGGTCACTCCTGAGCCCCCTTATGACTGGGAAGGAGACGAACCTCTCAAACAGGCCGCAGAGGACGAGATCATCTACGAGCTCCATGTCGGCGGCTTTACCCGTCATCACAGCGCAGCCGTCAAACATCCCGGAACCTTTGGCGGCCTGATCGAAAAAATCCCCTATCTGCAGGAACTGGGAATCACCGCAGTGGAGCTCCTGCCGGTGATGGCCTTTGATGACCAGGATGTTCCCGACTCGGTGGCCGCGCTCGGGCTCTCAAACTACTGGGGATATTCAACCCACAGTTTTTTCTGCCCCCACCCGGGTTACTGCATCAACCCCATGTCGGGCAGTCATGCCAGAGAATTCAAGAACCTGGTCAAGGCCCTGCACAAGGCAGGAATCAGCGTCATCCTTGATGTGGTCTACAACCATACCGCCGAAGGAGGCCAGGGCGGACCGACCATCAACTTCAAGGGGGTCATGAACCGAAACTTCTACCACCTGGAGGAGTCTGACCCCAGCCGCTATAAAAACTATTCCGGCTGCGGCAACACGGTGAACTGCAACCACCCCTTTACCGCACGCTTTATCCTCGAATCTCTCGAGTTCTGGGTCAAGGAGTTCCATGTGGACGGCTTCCGCTTTGATCTGGCCAGTATCCTTGCCCGCGGTGAAGACGGGGCTCCCATGTATCATGCGCCGGTGGTCTGGAATATCGAATTCTCAGATACCCTGGCCAACACGCGTCTCATTGCCGAGGCGTGGGATGCCGGCGGGCTCTACCAGGTGGGCGGTTTCCCCGGTTATCGCTGGGCTGAGTGGAACGGTCGTTACCGCGACCTGGTCCGCCAGTTTGTAGGAGGTGGTGGAGGAATGATCCCGGAGCTTGCCACCCGGCTGGCCGGCTCAAGCGACCTCTACGAGCTGGGCGGCCGACTGCCGTCTAATTCCATCAACTTCATCACCTGCCACGACGGGTTCACCCTCAACGATCTGGTCAGCTATGAGAAGAAGCATAACCAGGCCAACGGCGAAGACAACCGTGACGGGGACAATCACAACTTCAGTTTCAACTGCGGGGTGGAGGGAAAAAGCAGAAACAGGCGGGTCCTGGCGTTGCGGCGTAAACAGGCGAGAAACTGCATCGCCATCCTGCTTCTCAGCCAGGGGGTTCCCATGCTGCTGGCCGGAGACGAGGTTCTCCGCTCCCAGCAGGGCAACAACAACGGCTACTGCCAGGACAATGAACTGAGCTGGTTTGACTGGGGTCTGCTTGAAAAAAACCAGGACATGTTCATCTTCACAAAGGAGATGATCTCATTTCGCAAACGTCATGCCTGCCTGAGAAGTCGTTATTTTCTCAAACGGAGCCGCCACCCGGGCCGTCCTTTCGGTGACATTACCTGGTACACCAGAGACCTGAAGCAGCCGGACTGGTCCGACAAAGACGCCCAGTTTCTCGCCTTTACCTTAAGCCGGGCAGACATGGGAGAAGAAGATATCCACGTGATCATCAACATGGGCAGCAGCCTGGAGAAGGCAGCGCTACCGGGCGGAGCAGATGTCCGCTGGCACCTGGCTGTCGACACCAGCCGCAACGGAGCCAAAGCGGTTATTCCCGCAGAGAGCCAGCGACCGCATCATGGAGACACTGCCACTGTTCGCCCCCGCTCTATTTTAGTCTTTGAGAACCGCTGGCTCAGATAGGGGTGTTTATTGCTGAGCAAACTGTGCAAACTGCGGGATGATCACAGCGGCTGCAATACCAATAAGCGGCAACACGACAAAGACCCAGATCACCCAGCTGTTGACGCCGCCTATCCGCCTTAAATAGACAAGGAGCTCATTTTTGTCACTGATCCGCTCCTGTGCCTTTGCGATCTTTTTGTTGAGCGTCTTCAGATAGAGTGCATTGGCATAGGTTCCGAACAGGATATATGCCAAAACAGTTGCCAGAAGAGCGATCATCGGCACTCCTGCGCCGCCAACAATGTCAGTGATGATTCCAACTCCGACGAGGATAAAGAACCAGCCATACATCTTCCGGTAGAGGGCCCAGGTAAAATTGAAGAAAAATGCCCACCAGTTCCAGCTTTCCGCCATCTCTTTTGCCTGTTCCTCAAACAGGGCAAACTTGTTCAGGTAGTACAACCTGTTTTTCTCCCCGAGAATTGCCCGGTGATATGGATCATGGCTGGCTGGGTCCACTTTGAATTCCAGGGGGACCGACTCATCGTTGATTATTTCCTCAACGTGTCCCCCGCACTCGGAACATAACATATCATCCCGGGCTTCCAGTTCCTGTTCAGAAATATCTCTGGCACAGTCATTACAACGGTATATTGAGTTCATTCTGCTGATATTAAGGTGTTTCTGCTTATAGCTTTATGGGTACTCCCATAATTCAGCCATGGCAGTAACAGCTGAATACAGGATTGTTTTTTTTGACAGAGCAGCAGTAATAGATGTTTGATTTGAGGGTGTTCCACAGCCTGGACGGCTGTGGTCAAGCCCCCATGGATGGGTTTATGGCGCCCCTCAAATCAAACATCTATCACTCCGGGCCAGAGGCAATGCCAGCCCAAACAGAGAAGTGACTGGCGGCGCAGTTGTTTCGCCCCTTTCTTATTTGCTGTTCCTGTAAATACGATTCCAGTCCTTTTTCATATCCACCACTGTCCACCCTTTCTCTTCGGCCTCAATCAACCCCTTGTCGAGTCTGCCAAAAGGGGATTTACGATCATAAGCCCACTCACGCTCCGCATCGGTGTGATGGACATAGAGACAGAAACTGGGCCCGGACCCGGCAGCCGTCCACTGGAGCATCTGCAGATCGCCGTCAGAGTTGCCGAATGCGGCAATTGGCCGCCTGCCGATATGCTGATTGATTCCCACCGGTTTTCCGGCCTTGTCGTCAATAAAATTGATCTGCGGGAGACGGACGAGTACCGGGCTGCCGTCACGCATCTCAAGCTCTGTTTTGATGGAGCTGCCGACAACCTGCTCAGGTGGTATACCGTAGATTTTTTCGGTCCATGGCCGCATGAACTCGATCCCGCCGCCGGAAACGATAAATGTCTTAAAACCATTTAAACGGAGATAGCCAAGGAGCTCCAGCATTGGCTGAAAGACCATGTCTGTGTAGAGGAGCCCGGTCTGGGGATGTTTGGCTGCTGCCAGCCACTCTGTGGCAATCTTTGCAAATTCCTCGGTCGTGTTGCCGGCATGGGTAGCCATGACAAGCTCGAGCAATGCATGCTCACCACCCGCGGCAAGCGTCTTCAGATCGCCCTCGAGAGCCGCCTTGAACGGCTGTTTGTCTTTCCACTCAGGATGCTCAGGCGCAAGAGCCTTCAGCCGATCCAGGGCGAATGCCAGTTGAAAATACATGGGCTGCTCGGACCACAGTGTTCCGTCATTATCAAAAACGGCGATCCTCTCCGACATCTCAACGTATTGCGGACTGGTGGCGGTGGAGACCGCTTTGACAAATTTGATGATCGCCTGCTTGGCCGCACCGTCATTCCATGATGCCAGAGGGTCACTGTTTTGTGCGGTTGCCATCTCCGCTGAGAACAGGAAAACTACCAACATCAACAGTACAGGGTAAAATCGCTTCATAAGTACCTCACTCGAATTATTTTTTAACCCGAGACAAAAAATAACAGCTTTTCCTTTGTCTCAATCCTTCCCATGATGATGCCAGGCCGGGTTCAGCTCAAATCGACAATTCAGTCGCTGAACAACCCTTTCTTTTTTGCATGCCTGTACCACTCATCCTCTCCATAAAGTTCATCGATACATTCTGTACAGAGTCCGTGAGAGAATTCTATCTTGGCATGCTCGGTAAAATACTGTTCAACCTGCTGCCAGTAGCCCTCGTCATTTTTAATTTTTTTGCAGTTTGCGCAGATCGGAATCAGTTCCCTGAGCGTTTTGATCTCTGCCAGAAGCCGCTCCAACTCTTCATTTTTTTCCTCCAACGCCAGCTCACCATTTTTACGCCTGGTGATATCTGTTGCCAATCCCTCAATGATGACCTCATCACCTCGAATGACCTTGCCGATAAACCTGTCAAAAAACCAGTGCCAGTTACCGGATGTATCCTTGATCCTGTACTCCAGGGAATAGCCTCTTCCCTTTTCAAATTCAGCTATCGCCTGGTCCACCCTGGCCTTGTCATCAGGGTGGATGGAGTTGTACCAAAGAAAACTGTCATTAATGAGAGCATCTTCTTCAAATCCAAGAATCTCCTTCACCCGTGGTGACCAGTACACTCCCCCTCTTTTATTTGAAAAAATATATACAATATCCAGCGAGAACTCGACCAGCCGCTTGTATCGTTCACTACTCAGGCTCTGGTCTCCGCTAAGCTCACTGCTATTTTTATTTTTCATTCAGCCTGACTCCCTGAAAACAAACAGGTTTAAATTGGATGTAACTCTTCAGCCGGGAAAACAAATCACCGCATCTCACCGGTACCCGATCCTTTTCCCTTCTCCTCATCCAGCAGTGCGGCAGTTGCTGCACTGCTGCTGCGCGTCTGGGCCGTGCTCTGTCCCCCTTCGCCTTCTTCCTCGCTGGGCATGTAGACGGTGACATTGCGATGGGCAAATTCGATATTATTCTTCTGAAAGGCCTCCTGCAGGCGCCGATAAACTTCCTTACGCATCACAAACTGCTCTCCCGGCGGAGTGGTGAACTTGACCCGCATGATCATGGCGGAGTCGTCCATCTGCAGTACTCCCTGGGACTTCAGCTTGCCGATAAGCCTGGGACCGAATTCCTCATCTGCCAGCAGCTCCTTGTATATTTTCTTGACGATCTTTCTCACCTTGTCCACATCAGTGTCATACTTGACCCTGAAGTCGAGCTTCATGATGATGTAATCCCGGGAAAAATTAACCACTGTGCCGACTTTGCCGAAAGGAACGGTCTGGACCATTCCCCGGTGATGTCTGAGTCGCACAGCCCGCAGAGAGATCTGTTCAACCACTCCCTTGGCGGTCCCGGTATCGATATAATCACCGACCCTGAAGGCATCATCGATGATAAAAAAGATTCCTGCAAAAATATCAGTGACCAGTGACTGGGCTCCAAAACTGATGGCCAGACCAAGAATTCCTGCACCGGCAATTAACGGGGCAACGTTGAGCCCCATGGCGGAGAGAATGGATATGATCGCAATAACAAGAGTGATAACCAGGATAAACTTGCGCAGCAGCAGAAGAAGGGTTCCACGCCTGGAGCCACCCTTTCCTCCCTCGTCAGCTTCCTCATCACTGTCGGGCATCTCTTCCAGGATCCTCTGATCAACCCAGCCGGAAAAAAACTGCCAGGCCAGATAGAACAGAACAGCGATGAAAACCGAGGTCAGCACCCCGGCAGTGAACATGCGGCCAATGGCCACATCGATACGAAACAGGCCGAGGAGAAAGAACAGCAGTAATGCCGCCAGAAGCCCCCGGTAGGTCAACTGGATCTGGTGACCATAATCGGCAAGTCTGATCCGACCGGATCGCCCCCCCCCCTTAGTACTCCGCTTTGCCGAGCGACTGAAAACCATCTCCAGCAATTTACTGCCCCAGATATCCAGGGAGAAAAAGATCGGGATGGTGAGGAGTCCGATGAGGATTTTGCCGAAATGAATTGTACCGCTGTCCAGGACCCTGATCTCCCAGAGCAGGGTTATCATTGCCAGAAACATCGCCCCGGCCATGGGATAGTAACGTGCCGCCATACAGGACAGGCTCTGTACCTGAGAGGGCTCTTCAGTTGAGCACAATGATAGAATGATACGATTTCGGCTTTTATATATCATCGCTCCGAGAATGATGGTGGTGGAAATGATGATTAAGCCGATCATGGCGAGAAACACACTCTGGTCGGAGCCGGATTTCTTGAGAATAATGCCGGATCGTGCCAGCAGAATCTCAACAGAACAGAGCCCCAGACTCCAGCGGGACAGAAATTCGGCCACCTCGTTGGAAAAGGGCAGAATCCTGACATCTTCAGAATGGCCCGGTGCTAAAAACAACAGGACCAGAAACAGCACCACCCGTATATAGTAGGAGGCCAGGATATAGTTTGAGGCAATGGTGGCGGTAATTCCTTTTTCCGGAAAAATGGCCAGGTAAAGGACAAAAACAGAAAGAACAAAAAGAGAAAGGTAAAAAGCCTCGATCAATAGCCGCAAAGAAATATTGAGTAATTTGCGTGACAGACCACCGGGTGACTGCAGTGAAACAATTGAGCGGCCAACCGGCTGCAGTCGCCGCCGCACAAATAACTCCAGGACAATACCGGCACCAATGGTGAAACAGATCTGGACGATCACAAAAAAGGGCGTCTCTCCTGACTGGTCAGCCGCCACCCGATCCCACAGCTTCTTCATTTCAGCCGGTAGTTGTGCCAGGCCTTTGAGCTGCAGCTGGAACCGGTCAATCAGCTCATGGCTCTCTGTAACTGTTTGCTGAAACGGCTTGTCAATCAGTCGGGCGGCCATGGACTGGGGATTTCCACTATGTGGCTCCGCGAATCCGTTTCCCGGGGCCAGAAACAACAAGAGAGTCATCAGGCAGAAAAGGAAAAAACCGACCGATCTGTTGAGCAATAATCTATTCTTCATTCTCTTCTCATTGACTTTCACCATTACCGGGAGGTCCTTTGGTGGAGAACCCCCTCCAGCCTGGACACAAAAAATAATCGACCGGGACTCACCACCCTGTCGAATCTGCATGATGGCAGGAGAGGACCGCGTGATTACCTGTTGAACAAAAAGGTCTTTTCCCGTAGACTTTCTCTCAGTGAAGATAGGCTATAACAGGAACAACATTCAATAATAAAATCCAATGACCGACAAGAAACATGAACCGTCCATCCAGGCACTGGTCTGGTATAAGGAAGAGGACTGGGACACCCTGATGGAGCTGTTTCCCGACAGCCATCTGCTCCCGAAAACATTCAGCCAGTGGCTGGTTCGCGCCGAACAGATGATTGAAAAAGTTCAGAAAGACGGCGATATCGCAATCAAAGTATTCATTGACCCGGTAACGTTTCCTGCCTGGTGCAGAGAACGGGGTAAAGAGCCGGACATGGAGGCAAGGACCCAGATGGCCATCGAAGTCGCCACCAGACATCAGTTCGGCGACAGAACCTGAGACTCCCGGTAGACTACAAACCGCCCTGAGTGATCCGGACCGCACCAACCCGCCGGCCATGAATATTTTTTATGATAAATCGGTTGTTGCCGAAAAGGCGGGGGTTCCAGCCGCACTTGAACTTGACCTCATCCCCAACGGACAATGCTTTGGCCCTGAACGCATAAAGCGGCAGATCAAATCCCACCCCGCTTGGCGAAATATCGTAGAGAAGTACCTCCAGCTCCTTACCCTCTGCTCCAATCAGAATGACCTTGCCGGCCTGTGACTCACGATTTTTTGCCCGGCGATTGAGTCGGCACTTGGTTGTTTCGCCGCACCGGTGACAACGAATGTTTTTCTGCCTGACTCCGGGCGCTATGGCAAAATTTCTCCTGCTGCCGCACCCTGGACAACGGAAAGAGACCCGGTTGCCGATCACCTGCAGACTTTTGGCCTTTCTCATCTATTTCCTCTTCTTGTTTTGAGTGGCACCGTTGCCCGCGGCAGGATGGAGTTTATCGGCAAGCAGCCGGTAGGCCACGTAATACTTAAAAATATTACTGACGTATTGCACTGTCTCCCGGCCGATACGTTTTGCCGCGACAACCTCAACGTTGTTAAACCAGACATTCGGTTCAAGCCCCATCGTCTTTGCCTCTTTACGCAACCTGGCAACTTTGGCCGGCCCGGCGTTATATGAGGCTACGGCAAAAAGCTGTTGATTGAGGCGGCTGATAGCGGGCTCATTGAAGTAGCGATCCTCCAGAAAACGAAGATACTTGGTTCCTGCATGAATATTTGGTTCGAGTTTTTCGATATTGATTATGCCGACATTCTTGTCTCTGGCGGTGGACGGCAGGATCTGCATGACGCCCATGGCCCCGTGCCGGCTTCTTCTGCTCTGAATAAGACGGGATTCCTGGTAGCCGAGGGCGGCAAGCATGAGAAAGTCAAAGTCATACTGGTCACCATACCGCTCAAACAGGCCGACCATGGACTGGAAACGTTTCATCTCCTTGCCGTGTACCGAATCGGTGATATATTTTGTCTCTTTGAGATAGCGATTAAACAAAACGTTGCCAAAAAGGGTGCCCTTCTTGTGCTTTTTGACAAAACCGTTGATGACCTGTTTCAACTGCGGACTGTTTTTTCGGACTGCCCACCCGATCCGGCCGTCCGAACGCAGCTTGATCTCCTTATAGAGCTTGAGCTTGGGGAGCACCCTCTCCCAGAACTGTGCCTTATGATTATCAACAACGGTGAACGGAACCAGGCCCGCCTTCACCATCTCTAGAATATCCTCATCTTCCAGGTTTTCATCGCCGGGAATAATAATAACCGGTGATTTGCCGGTACTTTCTAAAACGTTGTTCAGTTGAACAAGGGAAGCGTAGTAACTCGATGACTTACGCACCATGACCATTTGGCCTGACAGAGAAAAAAGGCTTTTGATCTCAGGCGACTTTGGACCTCCCACCAGAATCTCATCCACACCACTGAGCAGCGGATTGCTGAAATCAACGGATTTCAGCCTCTCGTCGGTGATGGTCAGGTTGCCAACCGCCACATCGCCGCGCCCTGAGACCAGGTGGGGGATGAGCTTGTCCCGTGGTGTTGGAATGATCAGGGCCTGAACCTTGAGGTGGCGGGTCTTGAGTAATTTATTCAGTTCTTTTTCAAACTCAACCACGACCTCGTAGGTCAAGCCGCGCTGGCTGGCGCCGTCAAAGAAATAGAAGGTCTTGGAATAGGGGACGAGAAAACGGACCAGGCGGCGTTCGACCATCTGCTTATAGTCACCGGTCCACGGCTTGAGCGCCTCCTCTTTTATCTCCGTCACTGCAGATGACGGTGATGAAAAGAAAAGAAGAACAGTGAGCGAAAAGAGCAGCCGCAGGAGATAATTCATCTTTGACTCCCCGTAAGATTCAAGGTGACCTATAGGATACCTTGAAAAATTACTACTTCTTTAAAACCAATTATTCATGGTAGCCCTAAACTGTTACCATGCTGATATTCTGCAACCAATTAACATCATAGCACAATTTTAAAAAAACACAAAAAAAAGCCCCCGGAAGCTGATTCAGGCTCCGGGGGCTTTGGTAAAAACAGGTGAAACTGGTAATATTATCAGGCCCGCAAGGCTTTCCGCCACCCCTCCACCTTCAGTCTTGCAACCCGGTCAACGGCCCAGCTTGAAATGGCGCTCAGGTACTCCTTGGGATTTTCATCCTTCATGGCAATAATCTTCTCACGCTCATCGGCAATTTCTTTGGTTTCACCAGGATACATCTCCCGCCAGGTGACGTAACCTTCATCAAAGATAAATTCCGGTTTGACATGACCCGGGTCCATGGTGAGCTTGGTAATGGCATACATTCTGGCAAGATCCATATCGTACTCAATCACCCAACCGTTATCATTGACCATGGTCTGCTGGTCCAGGTCTATTTTCTTTGAGCAGCTGGGACAGAAGAGCCGGTCGATAACCTCCTGGCTCATAACGTTGTCACGAAGATGGAATGAAGCATTTTTTTGACCACAGCTGCAGGTCCTGTTAATTTCCTGGCACATGGGCTGAACCTCCGGGGAAAATTATAAGAAATATTTGTTCACTGAAAATAGATGCACTCGTAAATAGCCCCAGGCAGTGCAGTAGCAAGACGACAAATCAACAAGTTACCAGCTTGGCCCAGGTGGTTTCGTGATTTTTTGCGAAACCATCAAATTTGATTCTCTAATATGTAATCAATTTTTCCCATTTGTAAAGCAGGAATGATAATTATTCTCTGATTTTTTCAGTTACTTCTCTTCCTCTGAAAGAGACGACCACCGGCAGGGGGTCTGTATTGATCGTCATTAAGCTATCTTAAAATATAGTCGGCACGATTACTCAGTTTCACCTGAGCGTAAGGATTCAGGGATCTTTTTCTTCACCTTGACTCCAAGATCGCGAAGGGTTGCCGCCTGGGAGACCAGGTTCCCCCGGCCACGGCTGATCCTGTTCATGGCGATATCAAAACTTGCCTGAAAGCCGGTCAACTGCCTGGAGAGTCGATCAAGATCCTCGGCCAGGGTGCAGAACTTATCGTGCATGGCTGCCGCCCGACGAACAACTTCACCGGTATTGCGGTTCTGTTTATCTATGCGCCAGAGATTTTCAATGGTCTTGAGAGCGGCAAGCAGGGTGGTCGGTCCAACGAGTACGATCTTCTTTTCAAGGGCGTGATCAAGAAGGGTCGCATCTTTCTGGAGCGCAACCTGGAGTGAGGCCTCCACCGGGATGAACATCAAAACGAAATCAAGTGTTCTTCCCTCGAGCAATCCCGGATAATCCTTGGCAGCCAGACCGTCAATATGGGTTTTCAAGGCCTTGAGATGACGTTTCAAAGATGGCTCCGATATCTTTTCATCCCCGTTGACATACTCCTCCCAGGCAACCAGTGAGACCTTGGAGTCGATGATCACATCACGCTGGTCCGGCAGATGAACGATAACATCGGGCCGCCTGAGCTCATTGTTCTCATTACGGTAAGCAGACTGCTGCTCAAACTCGTGGTTTTCACGGAGACCCGACTGTTCAAGAACCCGGCCCAGAATCATCTCTCCCCATGCCCCCTGCAGCCGTTTGTCACCTTTCAGGGCTTGGGTCAAACGAAGCGCCTCATCACCTATTCTACTGTTAAGACCGGCAAGACGGTCCAACTCCTGCCGCATCAGAGCCGCCTGGCGAACCTCCTCGATATGAATCGTCTCCACCTTTTCCTGGAAACTCTTCAGCTCCCTGCTCAACGGGCCAACAGTGTCATCAAGGCCCTGACGATTAAGTTGAAGCAGGGCTGCATGCCGCTCTTCCAGCACCTGACCGGCAAGATGCTGAAAATGGCTCAGCAGCTCATCTCTGGCAGAAACCACCAGGGCCAGCTTTTCTTCTGTTCGTTTTTCCTCCATCTCCAGCCGGGTACTCAACTCGGTAATGCGCGCCAGGTCAGCGGACTGGTTTTTCCTGAGTCTCTCAAGCTCGTTTTCATGACGGCTGCAGCGTCGCTGCAGTTCATCAAGCAGTCTGTTTTTCTCCTGCAGAGAGCTGTGGTGAGCACGTTTACTCCTCTGCGCTTCACGCCGGTAGTGGAGGACCATAAAACGGACGCAGATGAGAAAAAAAAGAGCAGTGAGTACCACTGCAATAACTTCGGGACGATTGACAAAATTCACGGGATTTCAGGCATATATATGATTAACATTGGTTTCTGCAGTTTCTGGCAGACGGAATCGGCCAGGGAGCCGAAGAAAAATTTCTGAATCACCCGGGTTCGCGTTGCCCCCATGACCACCAGGTCAAACGCCTCTGACTCCTCCAGGATGGTCTCCACCCTGGAATCGGTGGCCCTGGTCAGCACCGTGGTTTCAACATGCTCCTGCTGCTGTGCCAGCCAGCGACGGACCTTCTCTTTCTCCTTCCGAATATAGTCTTCGGACTCATCGGACTGGAGCAGGTATAAGAGGTTGACCTGGTGTTCGCCAATGGCATGAAGGGCGGCAATCACCGGATACACCTCCTTGAGATCGTCCAGGCTGGTGACCGGAATAAGAATTCGCTCCGTGTGCAGTTCTCCAAAAAAACGAACCACCACTACCGGACAGGTCACGTTGCCGGCGACGCTCTCCAGGGTATCGTGAAACCGTGACTTGCTGCCTCCCAGGGGGTAGCCGAGCACCACGGCGCTGGCATCGTTGTACTCGACCGCGGCAACAAGGCCCGAGGCCACGTCACGATCTCGAACCAGTTGAGTGACAAGGGGATACCCCAGGGTGTTGACCTCACTGCTCTCGATCTTAAAATAAGACGACTCTTCATGATCTTGCGGACCCAGCACCTTGATGGCCATGGGCAGGGAGTCGTAATAGTGGGCGAGGATAGTGGCAAAACGTCCCAAACCGGCGGCGACTTCCGGATTGGAGACCCCAAAGGCCACAACCCCTTTCGGCTTTGGGGAAGAGGCCAGTTTTTCCCAGGTCCAGGGGACAATACTGACACCTTCGGCGGAACGGAGCCATTGCTCATTTTCACTGTAGGAGAGCCCGTTGGAACTTTTTTCCTGCAGCGTCTTTGAGGCGTGGGCCTCACCGGCACTGGTCACGGCATATTTAGCGGCAATCGGCCCGATGAGCTCGGAAAGAAAGACTCCAACCAGGACCACCGGGGTGATCACCTGGGAATACATTTTCAGGGTGGCATCGCTGGAAATGAGAAAGATCAGACCAATGGCCACTCCGGCCTGTGGGACCAGCGTCAGACCGAGATATTTCTGTACCACCTTGGGTGACCGGCCAAAGCTCGATCCGCAGGAGACCCCGATAACCTTGCCGCTCACCCTTGCGAAAAAATAAACAACCCCGATGAGACCGATCCCTCCCAGGCTCCTCACGTCAAGATGGGTGCCAGCCAGGGTAAAGAAGAGCACAATGATCGGCGGCTCAAAACTATTAAGGGCACGGAAAATTCTGACATCCCGCTCGGCCCGGTTGACCAGACTGAACCCTGCGGCCATACCAGCCAAGAGTGGGGAAAGACTAAAAAAGCGGGCCACTTCACTACAGAGTAGAAGCAGGGCAAGTCCGGCTGTCATCATCTCGCCGTTGGACTTCAGTCTCTTCAAAACCGTATCAAGAATAAGGCCGGTAAAAATGCCGAGACTGAGCGACAGACCAATCTCAAGCAGGCCTGAGCTGATCACCGTGAAAATGGAGGCGCTGCCTTCGCCGACAATCTGGTGGACGAGCGAGACCGCCAGACCGAAGAACATGATCGCCAGGCCGTTGTCAATGGCCACAGTGGCAAGCAGGGTTGAAGTAAGCGGTCCACGGGCGCCCAGTTCACGAACCACCAGCAGGGTGGCTGCCGGAGCAGTTGCGATCCCCACAGTTCCCAGGAGGATGGCCACCGCCAGATAATCCCGCAACTGCCAGCCGCTCACTGTAAAACCGGTCAGCCTGATGGTCGAAAAGATCAAAAAACTGATCAGCAGAAAAACTATCGTGGCCTCACAGAAAACGATCCAGCCAACACTGCGGGCATGCTCCCGCAGCTTTTTCAGTTCAATATGCTCGCCGATGCCAAAGGCGATCAGCATCAATGCGATATGGGTAAAATGCTCAAGCCCATGCCCACCTTTGCTCTCGTTGACGATATTGAAGCCGCTGGGGCCAAGCAGCAGCCCGGCCAAGACATAGCCGGTCACCGACGGCAGGTGAAAGCGCTGACAGAGTTTAGCGGATAAGAGGCCGACGGCCAGAAGGATTGCAAGACCAAGGGTAACCATGGTTCAGCGTATCGGAAAAAGAAGAAATTTCAAGGTTTTCTTGAACAGTTTGATTCTTTGGGATATTGTTGCCCGCAGATTTCAATCTCAACCAAAATCAACCAGTAATCGGAAATGGCAGCCAGCGCATCTGATAATTCACCCATAGAAGCGTTCAGATTTCTCAATCTGCTCATTCTTGTTCTCATTGCCATTGTCGGCCTGCAGGAGGAGTTCATCGCCGAATTTCTGATCTGGGAAAACGGCCCCATCGAGACATTTACAGTGGTGGCCTATTTTTCAGCCGTTGGAGCGCTAATCATCTCCCAGAGACGACAGGAACTCAACTTTGATCTCTGCGCCGCCCTTCTCATTCTAACCATGGGACTGCGGGAACTCGACTTCCACGACAGATTCACCACCATGGGAATCCTCAAGTCCAGATTTTACATCAGCCCCGAGGTGCCGCTGACTGAAAAACTCATCGCCCTGGTGATTGTGGTTGTCATCGCGGCGGTGGCCCTTCGCTTCATCAGCCGAAACGGTCTCTCGTTTCTTAAAGGAATCAGGGCTGGCGACAAGGCGGCCCTGCTGGTGCTTAACGGTATTATCTTCACAATCTTAAGCAAACTCATCGACTCCACACCGCAATTGTTTGCAAGGACCGTTGAGGAAATTTTAGAGTTCAGTATTCCCCTGTTTTTTCTGGCCGCACTCCTTGTCCAGACCGACCGGGTCTGGAGCGAATCAACTCACAATGGCCGGAGCCGGAAGCTGAAGGAAACACCATAGAACGATTGTTCCCCGGCTACAGGCCGCACTCCAGTCGGTCAACCTTTTGGAGGAGGCTCTCCCTGATTTGCGGATTATCACTTACAGACAGCAGGGACTTCAGGGTGGAATCGACAAAGGAACTCAACTGGTGGCGGCCGCCGACCTCGGCCTCAACAAGGACAATTGACTTGACGGTGTTGAGGCTCTCCTGGTCTTCAACCAGAATGGCCGCCCAGAAAAGATGCTCGGTAACGGGATTTCGTTTCGGGTCCGACTCCCAGTATGTGGGAGGCTGCTGAACCAGGGCCAGTTTCTTGATGAGGGCCGCATGAAGACGACCTCGCAGGGAAAGGATATCAGGCAACCGGCCATGCTCCAATCCCCTGACCATCTCACTGAACATACCGTTTATCCCGGCTAACTGAAGCACATCCGGAGTCTACGCTTACCTGAACAGTTACATCAGATGTTTTTTGAAGTTTTTAGCTTTCAGCTGAACAGGTACAATCCCTGAGGGTACAGGCCGTACCGATTCAGTGATAGCTGAAAGTCAACTTCTTGTTGCGCAGCCCCACCTTGACCTTTCCGCCCCGCATCAGATCGCCGAAGAGGATCTGCTCGGTGAGGGTGTCACCAATCTCCTTCATGATCAGGCGACGAAGCGGCCGGGCTCCGTAATTGGGGTCATAGCCCTTCTCAGCCAGCCAGTTCCTGGCCTTGACGGTGAGTTCTATGGTGACTCTCCTTTCAGCGAGCTGCTCCTGCAGCTCACCAACCATTTTCTCCACAACCTTTTCAACGGTACCGATCTCCAGCTGGGTAAAGGAGATGATGCCGTCAAGACGATTACGGAACTCGGGTGAGAAGAAGCCCTTGATCGCCTTCTGGTCCTTGCCACTGCTTGTCCCGACAAAACCGATGGGTTTGGAGGCCATCTCTCTCGCTCCGGCATTGGTTGTCATGATGATGATGACGTTTCTGAAATCAGCCCGTCTTCCCGAATTGTCGGTCAGCGTCGAGTGATCCATGACCTGGAGAAGGATTGAGAAGATATCCCCATGGGCCTTTTCAATTTCATCGAGCAGCAGGACCGAATAGGGGTGCTTGCGTATGGCCTCGGTGAGCAGTCCGCCCTGGTCAAAACCGACATAACCGGGAGGGGCACCGATCAAGCGGGCCACGGCATGTTTCTCCATGTACTCGCTCATATCAAAACGCTCGAAATGGATGGAAAGTGACTCGGCCAGCTGCCTGGCCACCTCGGTTTTTCCCACCCCTGTGGGACCTGCAAAGAGGAAGCTGCCGGTGGGTGATTCGGGATGACCGAGCCCGGCACGGGATCGTTTCACCGCCTGGACCACCGCATCGATGGCTGTGTCCTGGCCAAAGATGACACCCTTCATCTTACCGGCAAGCTCCTTGAGCGAGCCGATTTCAGCCTTGGAGCCTGATTTTGCCGGTACACGGGCCATCTTTGAGACGACCTTTTCCACATCACGGACCTTGACCATCCGGTCGATCTTGCCTTCCAGCCGGAAAGAGGATCCCACCTCATCAAGGACATCAATGGCCTTATCCGGCAGAAAGCGGTCGTTGATATAACGCTCGGCAAGCTCTGCGGTGGCCTTGATCGCCGCCTTGGAGTAGGTGACCCGGTGATGGTCCTCATAACGATCCTGCAATCCCTTGAGGATACCGATGGTATCGGCCACCGAAGGTTCGGAGATATCGATCTTTTGAAAACGCCGAGACAGGGCTCTGTCCTTTTCAATATGGTTTTTATACTCCTCGTAAGTGGTGGAGCCGACACAGCTGAGGGTGCCTGCCTGCAGCGCAGGTTTGAGAAGGTTGGAGGCATCCATGGAACCGCCGCTGGTTGCACCGGCACCGACAATGGTGTGCATCTCATCGATGAAGAGGATTGCATTGTCCTTGCGCTCCATTGCACCGATGACGCCTTTGAGACGTTTTTCAAAATCACCCCGGTACTTGGTGCCGGCAACAAGCGTCCCCATATCGAGGAGATAGATCTCGACACCCTGCAGCAGATCCGGGACCATACCTTTTTTGCCGTTTTCCCTGGCCACCTCATCGTCATGGATGTAAAGGGCGAGCCCTTCGGCAATGGCTGTTTTTCCAACTCCCGGCTCACCAACCAGCAGTGGATTATTCTTCTTTCTCCGACAGAGTACCTGCATCATTCGCTCAAGCTCACGACGACGGCCA